>JBCCRF010000082.1:0-10050 GCA_039208305.1 Pseudomonadota bacterium | reverse complement strand
CCAATATGACCGGTGGAATCCACGATATCGGCAATCCCGATGAACCAGTCATCGGGCAGTGGCGTGAAACTGTCGGGCGAGAGAAGATCATCGAATTGCGCGGCGCGGGGGAGCGCTGCGTAAAAACGGTCGGATTGTAACTCGGTCTCGACAGCGAGGGCTGTGGCGGTGTTCATGGAGGAAGAAACGCGTCAGCCTGTCGCATAGTTTCACGACAGGCCAGCGCGAGCCTCAGGCTTCGTTCTTTTTGCTGAACATGCCCTTCAGGCTATCCCACAGTTCGATCTTCGCGCACTTTCAAAAAGACGAGGCGCTGCTCTGCTGCGGCCCTAGGCTTCGTTCTTTTTGCTGAACATGCCCTTCAGGTTGTCCCACAGTTCGATCTTCGCGCCTTGGCGTTTCATGATGACGCCCTGCTGGAGGATCGACAGGAAGTTGTTCCACGCCCAGTAGATCACGAGACCCGCCGGGAATGTCGCCAGCATGAAGGTGAAGACGACTGGCAGCCATTTGAAGATCATGGCCTGTGTCGGGTCCGGCGGAGCCGGGTTCATCTGCATCTGGATGAACATGGTGATGCCCATCAGCAGAGGCCATACGCCGATCAACAGGAACAGCGGCACCTCAAAGGGCAACAAGCCGAACAGGTTGAAGATGGACGTCGGGTCGGGTGCGGAGAGATCCTGCACCCAGCCGAAGAACGGCGCGTGGCGCATCTCGATGGTGACGTAGATCACCTTGTAGATGGCGAAGAAGACAGGGATCTGGATCAGCACCGGCCAACAACCGGCGGCAGGATTGATCTTCTCGTCCTTGTACAGCTTCATCATCGCCTGCTGCTGGGCTTTTGGATCGTCCTTGTGCTGCTCGCGGATGGCGGTCATCTGCGGCTGGACCTTCTTCATGTTGGCCATGGAGGCGTAGGATTTGTTGGCCAGCGGGAAGAAGACGGCCTTCACCATCACCGTTACCACCAGAATGGCGACGCCAAAGTTACCGATGATGCCGTAAACCCAGTTCATCAGCAGGAAGAGCGGCTTGGTGAGCCAGTAGAACCAGCCCCAGTCGATCATCTTGTCGAAGAGCGGAATGTTCACCTGCTCAGCATAGTTGTCGATGATGTCGACCTTCTTGGCGCCCGCAAAAAGACGGGTCGTTACCGCCTGTTCCTGCCCGTTCGGCACGGAGAGAGCAGAAGCGAGGAAGTCGCTCTGGTAGAAGGGTGAGCCCGCGGAGTAATAGTTGTAGTGGGCTATGAAATTGCTGCCCGGCTGGACGTCCGGCACCAGCGCGGTCGCCCAATATTTATCGGTAATACCCAGCCAACCGGAGGTCGCCGATTCCCGCGTAATACGCTTGTCGTCTTCGATCTCGCCGTAGTCGATCTCAT
The DNA here is from genome assembly GCA_039208305.1 of Pseudomonadota bacterium. GTDB lineage: Bacteria > Pseudomonadota > Alphaproteobacteria > Rhizobiales > Rhizobiaceae > Pseudahrensia. Next base: position 8,660 of record JBCCRF010000082.1, on the reverse strand, counting down.
CAAGGCCCTGTTCACCGATGGAGCCGATCAGGCCCTCGTGCAACACGTAGATGCCAGCGGTCTCCGGCTTGCCATAGCGGGCGATGCGGCCATAGGGGCGGATGGCGACGTCGGCACCGGAATCGTTCTTCACACGCTCTTCGATGGTGAACATGTAATCGTCATCCATCGCGATGGTGCGGGTGAAGGTCAGGCCTTTGTCGTTGACATATTGCAGCGAGATTGAAGTTTCCGGCGTCAGGCGGTCACCGGCAGCCAACTGCCAGATAGTGTTCGGCCCGGGCAGTTGGCCCGCAGCCTCGTTGGGGGAGAAGCCGAATTCGGCGAAATAGGCGTTGGGCTTGCCTGCAGGATTGAGCAGCTGGATGTTCGGGCTCGCGGTGTCGACGGTCTCGCGATAATCCAGCAGGCGCAGATCGTCGATGCGTCCGCCACGCAGATTGATGGAGCCTTCCAGACGGCCAGAGGCTAGCGGCACACGGCCTGCGGATTGTTGGGCTTCGGTTGTGGTTGCCGCACCAGGCACCGTGCTGTCGCCTATCGCAGCGCCACTTTGGGGAATGCCGCTGTCGGCATCGGTCTGCGGTGTGGTCGTCGCACCGGGCACGCTTTCCGCTTCGGCCGCGCGTTCGGCCTCCACCTTCTGCTGCGCCTCGATAGCCGCGCGCTCAGCTTCCATGCGCGGGTTGATGACCAGCGCCTGCCAGGCGAACACCACGCCAAGCGACAGGACGGCGGCGAGAAGGAAATTGCGTTGATTGTCCATGCGGAACGACCTGCTCCCGAGGTGATCTGGAAATGTGCTGCAGCATATGGGGCCGAAACCGCGGCCCCGCCACATGTTGCGCGCGGTGCCGTTCTACCCGTGGCCCGCCCCTGATCCGGCGCGTGGACGCGCACGGTTTTCGTCGCGGCGGGTTTTGCCCCGTGGCGCAGGGTTTTGCAACCGCTCCAGTGCCTTTGTCAGCCCCTGTGTCATCTGCTTCGTGATGTCGGTGAAGGGCGCGTCATAGGCCGGTTCGTTCGCCATGAAGACGACGTCGTGTCCGGCCAGCGCTGCAGGCATGTCGAGCTGCGCGCTCGCCGCCCGAAGCCGCCGCTTGATGCGGTTGCGCTTCACGGCATTGCCGATCTTCTTCGTCACCGTGAAACCGACACGCAAATGGTGCGGTTTCTCAGCGGGCCCCATATCTTCGCCCGCCTCACGCTTGCGTAGCTGTATGCCGAAGCATTCCCGGCTCACCCGCACACCTTTGCGGCAGGCGACGAAATCGGCCCGGCGTTTCATGCGCACCATCTGGACGCTGGACATGCCAAGGGGGGCCGCAGTGGTGTCACCGCTTCCCCCATTGTTATTATCCATCATGTGAAATGGCCGCACAAAACGGGCGACCGAAAGGTTCGCTTAGGCTGACAGCTTTTTGCGGCCATGGGCGCGACGGCGTGCGATAACGCGACGGCCACCGGGGGTTGCCATGCGCGAACGGAAACCGTGACGGCGTTTGCGAACCAGCTTGCTGGGTTGATAGGTGCGTTTCATGGCCCTTGCGTCGGCGAAGGTGCCGACCCTCTGTTGGATATCGTCTGCTCTAGATGCGAATGCGCAAACGACCAGCTTAAAGGTGCGGTGTCACGCGGATGCTGCGGATATAGCAGCCGTTTGCGGCAAGTCAACGAAGAGCTACCGGTTAGGGGCACGAACGTTTTGTCCGCTTCACACAGGAAGTTGAGAGATGGTGAGCTTACCAGCCTCTCGCAAGAACTTGCCCCAGCCTTACTATAGTGTTCAAACCGCTTTGGAACAACACGACGAATGGAAACTGCAATGGCCAAAACGCTCACACCCGATATTTGCGTGATCGGAGGTGGCTCCGGCGGCCTCGTCGTGGCATCAGCCGCCTCATCCTTCGGGGTCGATGTGGTGCTCATCGAAAAGGGGCTGATGGGGGGTGACTGCCTGAACTACGGCTGCGTTCCATCCAAGGCCGTCATCGAGGCGGGCAAACATGCACAATCCATGCGCGAGGCACCGCATTTCGGCGTGCTGCCACCGTCGGGCAAGGTACCAAAGGCCGGGCTTCAGCCGAAATTCGATTTCCAGAAGGTCCACGACCATGTGCGCGGCGTCATCGACACGATCGCGCCGATGGATTCTGTCGAGCGGTTCGAAAGCCTCGGCGTCACGGTTATCAAGGAACACGCCCGTTTCGCTGACAAGAAAACGGTGATCGCCGGTGATACCACCATCAAAGCGCGGCGCATCGTGGTGGCCACCGGCTCCGCCGCTTTTGTGCCGCCCATCCCTGGCCTGGACGAGGTCAACTACGAAACCAACGAGACCCTGTTCGAGCGCAACGAAGCGCCGGGGCATTTCATCGTCATCGGCGGCGGCCCCATCGGCATGGAAATGGCACAGGCGCACCGTCGTCTCGGCGCTGAAGTCACCGTCATCGAAGGCGTCAAGGCACTCGGCAATGATGACCCAGAATGCGCGGCCATCGTGCTGGAGAAGATCCGCAAGGAAGGCGTCAATATTCTGGAAGGCACCAAAGTCACCAGCGTCGTCAAACTCGCTGGCAACCGCGTGAAGGTGAATGTCGAGAGCGAGAACGGGTCCGACGCTATCGAAGGCGATACGCTGCTCGTCGCTACGGGTCGTGCGGCAACGGTGGAGGGTCTCGATCTTGAAAAAGCGGGCATCGAATATTCCCGCAAGGGCATCAAGGTGGACGAGAAAATGCGCACCACCAACAGCCGCGTCTACGCCATCGGCGACGTAGCGGGCGGCCTGCAGTTCACCCATGTGGCGGGCTACCACGCTGGCCTGGTCATCCGCTCCATTCTCTTCCGCCTGCCGGCGAAAGAGAATACCCATATCATCCCTTGGTGCACCTATACAGACCCGGAACTGGCGCAGGTCGGCATGACCGAAGCGCAGGCGCGGGAGAAGATCGGCGATATCACAGTGTTGCGCTGGCCCTATGCAGAAAATGACCGTGCACAGGCCGAACACAAGACCGACGGGCTTATCAAAATCATCACCAATAAGAAGGGCCGGATCGAGGGCGTCACCATCGCCGGTGCCATGGCGGGCGAGATGATGAACATGTGGGCGCTGGCCGTCTCGCAGAAGCTGACCGTACGCGATATCGCAGGCTACGTGCCGCCTTACCCCACCATGACCGAGATCGGCAAACGCGCGGCGACCACCTTCTACGCCCCCACCACCAAGAAACCACTGGTCCGCAAGGCTGTGGAACTCCTTCGCTCCTTCGGCTGACGAGCGCCCATTACGACGACGAGCATGGACCTCAATCAGGATAATGAGCCGACCCCCGTTCCCGCCAAGCGACCGGGGTCGATGGCGCGCTTTGTGCGCGGCTTATCAGGCCGCCTGCTATGGCTGACCATCATCGTCATCATGTTGACGGAGATTTTCGTCTTCGTGCCATCGGTCGCAAACTTCCGCCTGACATGGCTCGCCGACAGGTTCACCACTGGCGAAGCCTCCTCCCTGCCGCTGGAGAAGCTGCCCGAGGATGCTATTCCCGACGACGTACGCATGGCTTTGTTGCGACTGACGCAGACGGAAATGATCGTCGTGCGCAGTGAAGGGGCGAGCCGCATTCTTGCAGCTGATGAGATACCCAGCGAGGTCGCCTTCACGGTTCAGGCCCGCTCGCCGGGCCGTATGGAAGCGGTGGCGTCCATTTTTGAAGCCTTCGATACGTTGCTGTTTGGCGGCGACCGTTCCATCCGCGTGGTGGGTGAGATGATGCAGCGCGAGGGCACACTGGAACTGGTGATGAAAGAGAAGCCGCTGCGCGATGCTATGCTGAGTTATGCGGGTAACGTGCTGCTCATCTCGCTGGGCATATCGGTCGTGACCGGTCTCGTGGTCTTCTTGACGCTGCGCGCGCTGCTTGTCCGCCCACTGCAGCGCATGGTGTCGGGTATGGAGCGATTTGCAGGTGATCCGGAAAATCCAGCCGCCATGATCGAACCGAGCCAGCGCCATGACGAGATCGGCACCGCGGAAGTCCAATTGGCATCGATGCAGAAACAGTTGCGCGGCACGCTGGCCCAGCAACGCCATCTTGCCGATCTCGGCCTTGCGGTCTCCAAGATCAATCACGATCTGCGCAACATTCTCGCCGCTGCGTCGCTCTTCTCCGAACGTCTGGAAGACGTGGAAGACCCACTCGTCCAGCGCCTCGCCCCACGCCTGCTGCGCACGATCGACCGGGCGGTGGATTACACTAATGCGGTGTTGGCCTATGGCAAGGCGGGTGAAGAAACACCGACGCGTACCCTTGTGCATCTCGACCGCCTGACAGCGGATGTACGCGAGACGCTCGATCTCGACAGCGAGGAGGTGGATGGCACGGTCACTTTCGTCGATGCGGTGCCGGAAGGTTTCGAGGTACTGGCGGACGCCGAACAATTGTTCCGCGTGTTGATGAACCTGTCCCGCAACGCCGTGCAGGCCATGCGTGAAATGGATGACCCTGCCATTGTTCGACGGCTGACGATTGCAGCCGAACACAGCGATGGCAGAGGTTGCTGCATTACCGTTTCCGACACAGGCCCCGGGATTTCAGGCGAAGCACGCAAGTCGCTCTTTGCCGCCTTCGGCACGTCAGGCAAAGCGGGCGGCACCGGATTAGGCCTTGCAATCGCCGCCGAGTTAATCCGCGCGCATGGCGGCACAATTACGCTGGTGCCGACGGATGGGTCGCCGGGGGCAACGTTTGAGATCCTGTTGCCGCATTGAGGGACTGACCATTCCAACGTATCGCCATCAACCCCCACGGATCTGTGTTGTCGTCTCACGTCAGCCCCACCTCCCATCCCGTGGGCAGGTCGGAGAGCCCTAGGTGATCCGGGTCGGGGCGCTGCGGCCGTTGCTTTATGTGCCTTGGTCTGATGAGGCCCCCCACCTGAAATTCTAACGTATTTCGATCTCCCCACGAGCGGGAGGTTGGGAAGGTGTTGGAACCATCGAGATCATATTCGACCGAAGCTGTACGTGGAGAGATTTGGTGTCGGAACGATCGACCTACTGCAGCCCGACCCGATCCACTACGCCCTGCCGACACCCGCCGCGAACCCTTGGTGCAGCAGCCACCAACGCGCCGACATCCGGCGCTTCCCCCACGATGCCTTCCAGCTGCAGCCGCAATTCCACGATCAACTCTCGCCGCCCATCGCGCTTGCACTGCACCAGCAGCCAGTCCCCCGTTCCTTCACCGAAGGCACGGTCGAACGCCGATCTGATCTGGCGCACTGTGAGCGTTTTGCCGATAGAACGGGCGAACAGTTCGCGCACGGCAGAGGTGTTTATGGCTTTCATGAGTGCCAACGAGTCCGCGAAATAGCCCTCTGGATCATCACCGTAGCAGGTACCGTGCTTCACCCATTCGTGGCGGTGCAGGAAGGAGCGGACACCCGGCATCTTTTCATAGAGGCGCTCGCGCATCTCCTGCGACAATCCCAGCCCCGGAAGCTGCCGCCAGCGACGGCGTTTGCTGGCGTCTTGTTGTGTGCGGGGCACGCCGCAATAGACGTTGGAACGCGGCTGAGGCCATAGCCCGTGCAGCGTGAAATGGTCGGCATCGAAGCGACCGGGCCGCTGGCTGCGGCATTCCGGCAGTCGCGCCCGCGCCTCGCAGAAGGCAGGCTGCCACGAGATCGCCAGAACCATCGCCCCGCTATGACGTTGCCCTGACGATGTCGCCGCTTCATCCTCACAGGATGCAAGGGCAAGAAGCGCAACGATGAGAATGAGAAGCCGCATGGCACCTGCCATAGAAGAGCAGCGGAAGCGCGTCCATCGTGGCTGACCACTCTTACGAAGTCCGCGTCGATGCGGTGCGCGATCATGCCGGTGATCCGCTGGTGGCGCATCTGCCCGACGTGTTCATCGAGTGGTTCGGCCAACGGGGCTGGGCGCCCCGGGCGCACCAGCTGGAATTGCTGGCCGGTTCGCAGGCCGGACGGTCCTCGCTGCTGATCGCGCCCACTGGCGCGGGCAAGACGCTCGCCGGATTTCTGCCGGCCCTCACCGATCTGGTGGAGCGTGGCCCGCGCAAGCCTGGTGAACCCTATCGCGGCATTCACACACTGTACATTTCGCCGCTCAAGGCGCTGGCGGTGGACATCAAGCGCAATCTGGAAATGCCTATCGATGAGATGCGCCTGCCCATTACGATTGAAACCCGCACTGGCGATACGCCGTCTTCGCGCCGCCAGCGACAGAAGTTGAAGCCACCGGACATCATGCTGACAACGCCGGAGCAACTGGCGCTGCTGATCGCGTCGGACGGGGCAGACCGCTTTTTCGAAGACCTGCGCTACGTGATCTTCGATGAGCTGCATTCGCTGGTCACCAATAAGCGCGGCCACCTGCTGTCGCTGGGGCTGGCGAGGCTGCGCAAGCTGCAGCCGAATGTGCAGACCATCGGCCTGTCGGCCACCGTGTCGGAACCGCTGGCGCTGCAGAAATGGCTTGTGGCCCAGAATCGCGACAACACGCGCACCGACTACGCCGCCGATCTCATCACCGTCTCCGGTGGGGCGAAGCCGAACATCACAATCCTCGACAGCAAGGAGCGGCTGCCTTGGTCCGGCCATTCGGCGCGCCATGCGGTGGCGGAAATCCTCGCCATGATCGAGGAACACAAGACGACCCTCGTCTTCGTGAACACCCGCAGCCAGGCGGAGTTCATGTTTCGCTATCTGTGGCACATCAACGAGGACAATCTGCCCATCGCCTTGCATCACGGCTCGCTGGAGGTCGGCCAGCGGCGCAAGGTGGAGGCCGCCATGTCGGCCAACGAGTTGCGCGCTGTCATCGCCACCTCGACGCTCGATCTTGGCATCGACTGGGGGGATGTCGATCTCGTCATCCATATGGGCGCACCGAAGGGGGCGAGCCGGTTGGCGCAGCGCATCGGTCGCTCCAACCACCGCATGGACGAACCCTCGGAAGCCGTGCTCGTCCCAGCTAACCGCTTCGAGGTGCTGGAATGCAAGGCGGCGCTGGATGCCAACTATCTCGGCGATCAGGACACGCCACCCCTTCGCGCCGGGGGGCTGGACGTTCTGTGCCAGCACATTCTCGGCATGGCGGTCGCGGGGCCGTTTCAGGAAGATGAACTCTACAACGAGGTCATCTCCGCCTCGCCCTATGCGGAACTCGACTGGGACACGTTCGAGCGCTGCGTGCATTTTGTCGCCACCGGCGGTTACGCGCTGAAGGCTTACGAGCGCTACGCCAAGATCAGGCGCACGGAAGACGGCATGTGGCGACTGACCCATCCGCGCATCGCGCAGCAATACCGGATGAATTGCGGCACAATCTATGAGTTGCCGCAGATGACGATCCGACTGGTCAAGCAGGGGCGCAAGGGCGGACAGCTTCCCGCCGGTCGCGGCGGGCGAGTGCTGGGCAAGCTCGATGAGTATTTTCTCAACAAGCTGGTGCCGGGCAACACCTTTATGTTTTCGGGCCAAGTGGTGCGGTTCGAGGGGTTTCGCGAGAACGAGGCCATCGTCACCAAGACCAACCACGACAACCCGATGGTGCCGAGCTACGCGGGTTCAAAATTCCCCTATTCCACCATGTTGGCCGCCAGCGTGCGGGAAATGATCTCCGATCCTTCTCGCTGGGGCGAACTGCCGCCGCAGGTGGCGGAGTGGCTCACAATCCAGAAGCGCAATTCCATCATCCCGAAGCCGAACGAAGTGTTGGTGGAGACTTTCCCCCGTGGCGAGAAATTCTATCTCATCACGTATTCCTTCGAGGGCTACCTCGCCCATCAGACCTTCGCCATGCTGCTGACCAAGCGGCTGGAGCGCGCCGGTGCAAAGCCCACCGGCTACGTCGCCACGGATTATGTCGTCGCCATCTGGGGGCTGGAGGACATGGGCGCGATGATCGCTGACGGCTCGCTCGACCTCGATGATCTCTACGACGAAGACATGCTGGGGGACGACCTTGAAGTGTGGATGAACGATTCCTTCATGCTGAAGCGTACCTTTCGCCAATGCGCGATGATCGCGCTGCTGATCGAGAAAAATTCCGTGCAGACCTCCAAGACCGGTCGTCAGATGACCCAGAGTTCCGACCTCGTCTATGATGTGCTGCGTGAGCACGAACCGGACCACATTCTGCTGCAGGCCACCCGCGAAGACGCCGCCACCGGCCTGCTGGACGTGCGCCGCGTCGGCACGCTTCTCGCCCGTGCCAAGGGGCATATCGTCCATCGCAATCTCGACAAGCTTTCCCCCATGGCCGTGCCCATCATGCTGGAAATGGGCCGCGAACGCGTGAACGGTGAAGCGTCGGAAAGCCTGCTGGCGGAGGCAGCAGAGAACCTGATCGCGGAAGCAATGGAGCCAAGTGGATAGGTTTGGCGCGCTCGCAGCGTATGTTTCCCCTCCACCCAGACACGCCAAGACGCCCGCCAGCACTGCGCGCCTCGGGTTGTCCGTCAGTTTTCGCTCCCGAAATCCGTTTCGGGAACCGGTGGGGCGTGAAGGGTGACCCATGCCGGTAGTTTCGGCGAAAACGGTCGCCCGTCACGCCCCACTTCGGTTCTGCTGCGGACGGGGTTTCACCGCCATTGCCCTGACACACCATGGCACCGACGCCCGTT
>JBCCRF010000081.1:0-10169 GCA_039208305.1 Pseudomonadota bacterium | reverse complement strand
TGGGCTTCTACTATGTCGGCCCGATTGATGGCCACGACCTCTCCGTTCTGCTGCCTGTGCTGCGTAACGTTCGCGATGCGAAGAGCGGGCCGATCCTCGTTCATGTCATCACCGAAAAGGGCAAGGGTTACGCACCTGCCGAAGCGGCTGGCGACAAGCTGCACGCCGTGGCGAAATTCAACGTCGTCACCGGCGAGCAATCCAAGAGCATTCCCAACGCGCCCTCGTATACCAAGGTCTTCGGCCAGAGCCTCGTTCAGGAGGCGGAGCAGGACGACAAAATCGTCGGCATTTCCGCCGCGATGCCCGGTGGCACAGGTATCGACATTTTCGAGAAGGCCTTCCCGGAACGCACCTATGATGTCGGCATTGCAGAGCAGCACGCGGTGACGTTTGCCGCCGGTATGGCGAGTGAGGGCTACAAACCGTTCTGCGCAATCTACTCCACATTCCTACAGCGGGGATACGATCAGGTCGTCCACGACGTCTCGATCCAGAATCTGCCGGTCCGCTTCCCCATCGACCGGGCTGGCTTCGTTGGCGCCGATGGCGCGACGCACGCAGGATCGTTCGATATCGCTTACCTTTCCTGTCTACCGGGCTTCACCGTCATGGCAGCAGCTGACGAAGCCGAATTGAAACACATGGTAGCGACAGCCGCAGCCTATGACGAAGGTCCCCTCTCCTTCCGCTATCCGCGCGGCGAAGGCGTCGGCGTCGACATGCCGGAACGCGGGTCCATTCTCGAGATCGGCAAGGGCCGCATCACGCGGGAAGGCACAAAAATCGCACTTCTGTCTTTTGGGGCACGTCACGCAGATTGCATGGCGGCGGCTGAAGAACTGGAGGATTATGGTCTATCCACCACAATTGCTGATGCGCGCTTCGCCAAGCCGCTGGATACCGATCTGGTGGAACGGCTGGCACGGGAGCATGAAGTGCTCATAACCGTGGAAGAGGGTTCCACCGGCGGCTTCGGCGCGATGGTGCTGCATCATCTCGCAGCGACCGGCTTGCTGGAGCATGGGCTGAAAATCCGCACGATGACCATGCCGGATATCTATGTGGACCAGATGAGCCCGGCCCGAATGGTGGAACTTGCGGGTCTGGACCGCGCGGGCATTCTGAAGACCGTTTTTGAAGCCCTCGGCACGCCGGAAGAGGGCGCGCTGCGCGCCTGATCACAAGTGCGCGTTCGCCCCTTGGTCGCACTGCAAAAGCCACAATTAGGCGGCTATAAGATCGCCAAAGATGTGTTCAGCATAGGCGTCCCTCATGAAGGCTTTCCGTCTCGTTCTCTGGTCCACGATTTTCGTCCTAGGGGCGTATCTTGCCTATCAGACCGTTACGACGACTCTACAACAGGGTGACAATGTCGCCGCTGTGGGCGGCCCATTCGAAGGTGTCTTTACCGACGGAACGCCCGCCAATGAAGACAAGCTGGAAGGGCGACCCTACGCCATCTTCTTTGGCTTCACCCACTGCCCGGATGTCTGCCCAACGACGCTCTACGAGGCCTCTCAGTGGTATGCCGCACTAGGCGAGGACGCGGACAAGGTTGATGTGTATTTCGCCTCGGTCGACCCCGCACGCGACACCAAGGAAATCTTGGCGGACTACATCTCGGCTTTTGACGAGCGCATCAAAGGTATCACCGGCACTCCGGAACAAATGGCCGAAATGATGCGCGTCTACCGCGTCTTCGCCCAGCGCGTGGACGAGGAGGACGGCGACTACACGATGAACCACACCGCCACGACGTTTCTCATGGATTCCAACAATCGCCTGCAAAGCACAATCGCTTACGGCGAAAGCATGGAAACGGCAGTCGCGAAGATGAAGCGGTTGGCAGATTCGTGATGAGCCGCATCGCTACACTCGCTTCAGTTGGTGCCTTTGCAGCCCTCACGGGTGCCTCAATGGCGCTGTGGCTTGGCTTCGGTGAGAGCGTCGCGCTGGCCTACATGGCCGATCTTGTCATGGCTTGCTTTTAACCAAACGTTCACAATCTTTACGCACCGCCGGTCAACTCCGATACGATAGGGTTTGAGACGAATTTTATCGACATCGGTCATCTTCATGCGCTTGCACTTGCTTCTGCTCTCCTCGCTTTTGGCCAGCACCGCCCCTGCAGCTGCGTTCAACGTGCAGGAAATGGCTGCTGAGCGGGTGAAGGAAAAGATGGGCACGATCCGCGGCACCATTGCGCCCACTGACACAAATGTGCGGCTCACAGTCGAACTGATCGACCGCTGGCGGCCTATCGCCTCGCCTTCCGCGCAAGCTGCACCGAAAGAACTGCCGCTTGACCCTATCCACACTGGCGAAACCGAGCCTGCGGTCAAACTGCCAAAGGATGCAGACATGCGCTCCATTATGGATGCGGTCGACAATATGATCGCCGATAGCCCGGATAGCTGATCCGAACCCACTGCGCTTGCAAATACGCTAACGGGCTGACAACACCGGCCCATGTCAGCCCCTGCCACAATCAAAAAATTGCGCGCCGACCAAATGCTGGTGGAACGCGGTCTTGCACCGAGCCGTTCCCGTGCCGCCGATATGGTGAGGCGTGGTTGCGTTGCGGTTGCCGGCATGACCGTCACCAAACCCGGCCAGACTTTCGCAAGTGACTGTGCTGTCAGCGTCGAAGACGTCGGTTCGCGATATGTGTCGCGCGCGGCATTGAAGTTGAAGGGCGCACTGGAGACGACCGGCTGGAACGTCGAAGGAGCGCGGGCGCTTGATCTTGGCGCTTCTACAGGCGGCTTCACCCAAGTGTTGCTGGAGCGCGGAGCAAGACATGTCGTCGCGCTGGATGTGGGTCATGGGCAGTTGGCAACGTCCATTCGCGAAGATGCGAGAGTGACGGTCCTGGAGCATTTCAACGCACGTGACCTGACTGCAAATGATCTGCCGTTCACACCGGACTTCATCGTCAGCGACATGAGCTTCATCTCGCTTCGCATCGCCGCTGAACCGGCACTTCGACTGGCCGAACCGTCTGCCCACTGCATTCTGCTGGTCAAGCCGCAGTTTGAAGTCGGACGCGATGGCATCGGCAAAGGCGGGCTGGTACGCGACGCGGCTCTAATCCCGCCTATGCTCGAGGGCATGCGCGACTGGCTGAACGGCCTGCCCGGCTGGCAAGTTGATCACCTCCTGTCGTCTTCCATCCGTGGTAGCGACGGAAACCAGGAATACCTGCTTTGCGGATCGCGCCATGGCTGAGTTCATCATCGAAGCGCTGGGCACACTTGGCCATGGCATCGCGAAGGATAAGACGGGGCGCCCGGTTTATATCCCCGGCACGGTCCCGGGCGAGCGGATAACTGCTACCGGCGAGCCGCCGCATCTTGAATTGGACAGTATCCTTGATCCGTCTCCCCACCGCGTTGACCCTCCTGCGCCGGATCTCCTCGAAACAGGCATTGCACCGCTTCAACACATGAGCCTTTCGGCCCAGCGAGATTGGAAGCGATCAGAAGTGGAGCGCGCTTTCTCCAAAGTCGGTCTGAAGCCGGCCATTCATCCCACAATCGGTCATGAGCCACAGACGCGACGGCGGGTCGTGCTAACCGCATGGCGGGAAGGCGATGCTGTTCAACTCGGTTTCCGCCCGCAGTCTAGCAGCGAGCGCGTTGCTGTGGAGAAATGCCCGATCCTTTTACCTGCACTGGAAGGGGCCTTCGAGAGTCTCCGCTCCCTCCTCGCCACCATCCTGCAAGGGCGGGCGGAGATGCGCGTTCACATGACCGCTGCCGAGAACGGCCTTGATATCGCCATCGAGACCGAAGCCAGCATCAACGAAGACATGAAGGCCGCCATGGTACGCGCCTTCGCCCGCTCACCCTTTCTGCGCGCCACCGCCAATGGCGAGTTGATCGCCATGCGCGAACAGCCGGTGGTGGTGTTTGGTGGCGCGACGGTCGATCTGCCGCCTGGCGCGTTTCTACAAGCCGTCAAACCGGCGGAGCGGGCAATGGTCGATCTGGTCACAGCGCATCTCGCCAAGAGCAAGCGCGTTGTCGATCTGTTCAGCGGCCTGGGCACTTTCGCTTTTCCGCTCTCCCGCAAGTCGAAAGTCCACGCGGTGGAGAGCGATGCAGACGCGATCAACGCGCTGCGCTACGCTCGGCGTGAGGGCGGCAAGGCGGTCACCGCTGAGGTACGAGACCTTATGGAGCTACCGCTCACCGCTTCCGAACTCGCCAGTTTCGACGGCATATGCCTCGATCCGCCCCGCGCCGGTGCCATTGAGCAGATCCATGAGGTTGCCAAAACCGAAGTTCGTCGGATCGCCTACGTGTCCTGTAACCCTGAAACGCAAGCTCGCGATGTCGCCGTGTTGGTAAAGGCCGGATGGACGCTCGGCAGAATCACGCCCATCGACCAATTCGTGTATTCGACCCACATTGAAAGCGTTGCGCTGCTGGAGAAAAAAGGCGCGGCGAAGAAGCGCTCGATTTTTCGCTAGGCTCTCTTGCGATTCATGAAAGCCAGAAACGCTGCGCGGGCTTCGTCAGATTTCAGGCGGTCGGCGAACATTTGACCTTCGTGCTGAATGCGCTCAACGATGTCTTCCGGCCCATTGCGCATCAGATCATGGGACAGTTTCAGAGCTTGCGGCGGCTTGGCAGCGAGGCGCTGCGCCTGTTCCATAGCATGGGCTTCCAGCCGATCAGCTTCGACGATGGTGTTGACCAGACCTGCTTTCTCAGCCCGTTCCGCAGACCAGCGCTCGCCGAGCACCAGCAGCTCATACGCCATCTGGTGGCCCATGATGCGTGAGGCGATGAGGCTGGACCCAGCTTCCGGCACCAGACCGAGATCGAGAAACGGCGTCTGGAACCAGGCTTGTGGCGACGCGTAGACGAGGTCGCAATGCATGAGCGTCGTTGTGCCAACGCCGACTGCCAGCCCATCGACCGCAGCGATGAACGGCTTCTTCGCGTTGGCCATCGCCTTTAGATAATCATGGACATCGGTCGGTTGTTCGCCGCCTGCAGCAACAGCAATGAAGTCCGCGAGATCATTGCCGGACGTGAAGATGCCGCCAGTGCCCATGATGAGTGTGACGGCGATGTCGTCATCATCGTTCGCACCATTCAAGGCGTCCGCCATCTCGCGATACATGGCGCGGGTGATGGCGTTCTTCTTTTCAGGGCGGTTGAATCGGATGGTCTGGACGCGGCCTTCGCGACCAATTTCGATGTCGGACATAATATTTGCCTCTCAGATCAGGCGGATTTCAGGAAGTCGCCAGCGGCGAGAAGCGCGGCGCTGCCACCTTCGATGGAGCGGCGCAGGCTGGCGGTAGCGGTGAGCAGGTCGAGTGCCGCAAAGCGGGCGATGGCGGCCCGTTGTTCGATATCGGCATCCTCGGAACGGACCGCGGAGGCGCCGAGATAAGTCGCTCCGGCGGCTAAGGCGAAGAGACGCAGGTAAGGCGTTGCGCCGGACAGCGCAGCCGATTTCTCGCCCGCCGCCATACGATCCAGCAACCATTCCGTGGATGAGGAGAGATCATCGAGCGCATCGTTCAGCGCATCGGCGACGCCGTCGAGATCAGCACGATTAGAACCACGCACCTCTTCCACCATCTCACGCAGTTCGCCGATGTAACCGCGCACATGGTCGCCACCATCAAGCGGCAGTTTGCGGGTGACGAGATCGATCGCCTGAATGCCGTTGGTGCCTTCGTAAATTGGAGCGATGCGGGCGTCGCGCAACAGCTGTGCCGCGCCGGTCTCTTCAACATAGCCCATGCCACCGTGCACTTGCACGCCGAGGCTGGCGACCTCGCAGCCGATATCCGTTGCGAAGGCCTTGGCCACCGGGGTCAGCAGTGCTGCACGATTCTGCCAAATGAGGAGTTCTTCACTCGGCGTACCGCCATTACGTGCTGCGGCGTGGTTCAACTCGTCGGAACGGGCGATAGCGTGGGCGCAGTTGTAAGCAATGACGCGTGACACGTTCGTCAGCGCGCGCATGGTGGCGATATTCCGCTGCACATCCGGATGATGGATAATCGGGGCCATGCCATCACCCTCATAACCGTCCGCTCTGCCCTGTCGGCGCTCGTTCGCGTAGGCCAGCGCTTTCTGTGTCGCAGCTTCAGCAACGGCGGTGCCCTGAATAGCGACCATAATGCGGGCGTTGTTCATCATGGTGAACATGCAGGCGAGGCCTCGGTTTTCTTCGCCTACGAGCCAGCCAATAGCACCCGGTTCGTCACCGAATTTCCCATCGCCATAAAGCATGGTGCAGGTGGGCGAAGCGTGGATGCCGAGTTTGTGTTCCACCGAATGGCAATAGACGTCGTTGCGGGTCCCGTCAGGCAGCACCTTTGGCACCAGGAACAGCGAGATGCCGCGCTGACCGGCTGGCGCGTCCGGCAAGCGGGCTAGGACGAGGTGGATGATGTTGTCCGTCATCTCGTGTTCGCCATAAGTGATGTATATCTTCTGCCCGAAAATGCGGTAGCTGCCATCGCCTGTCGGTTCGGCGCGGGACTTCAGAGCATTGAGATCGGAACCCGCCTGCGGCTCCGTGAGGTTCATCGTGCCGGTCCACTCCCCGGACACGAGTTTTTCCAAATAAGTCGCTTTCAATTCATCGCTGGCATGGGCGTCGATGGCTTCGATCGCGCCAATAGTTAGGGTCGGGCCAATGGCAAATCCGAGCGAACCGGAATTCCACATCTCGAAGGCGGCAATCTGCAAGCTCATGGGCAGGCCCTGACCACCGAACTCTTCGGGTCCAGACAGCGCGTTCCAGCCCCCTTCCGCCCACGCTTCGTAAAGCTCTTTCCAGCCATCGGGCGTGGTGACGACGCCGTCCTTCACGCTCGCACCCTGAACATCGCCTGTTCTGGAAAGCGGTGCGATTTCTTCGCCAGCGAAACGGCCGCCCTCTTCCATGATGGCGGTGAGGAGATCATCGGAGAGATCGCCCGCTTCACCCTCAGCGATCTGCGCGCCGAGGCCGGTGACGTGTTTCAGCGTGTGGACGATTTCTTCGACAGGCGCGCGGTACATGGCAGCTGGCTCCTCACTATGCTGGACATAGCGGTGCCATGGATTGACGTAAACGTCAAAGTTTTTCGCGCGACATCAACACTTGCGACACGTGATCGTGAACCGCTACTGCACCGCCATGGTGACAATCATTCCGTCCGTTTCAGCGCTTCCAGAAGCTTCCCGCGTCCTTCGCGAAGGGAGGCTCGTGGCCGTGCCAACGGAGACCGTCTACGGATTGGCCGCTGACGCGAGTAACGCTGACGCGGTGGCGAAAATCTACACTGCCAAGGGGCGTCCGAACTTCAACCCGCTGATTGTGCATGTGGCTGACATAGAGATGGCGCAGCGATGTGGGGCGTTTGATGATCTGTCTCTCAGGCTTGCAGAAACCTTTTGGCCCGGTCCACTGACGCTGATCGTGCCTTTGCGGCCCGAAGCAGGAATTGCCTCTGCTGTAACCGCCGGTCTCGATACCATCGCACTGCGGCAGCCGGTGGGTGTTCTCGCCGATCTTGCCCGTGAGCTTGGCAACGGCATCGCAGCCCCCAGCGCCAATTCATCTGGCCGCATCAGTGCAACGTCTGCGCAGCATGTTCGGGATGATCTGGGCGACAAGGTCGATCTCATGATCGATGGAGGCGACTGCGCGGTGGGTGTGGAATCGACCATTGTGAAGGTGGTCGATGGAGCAATCTCCGTCCTACGAGCAGGTGGTGTGAGCCACGAACAATTGTCTGCGTTTGCCCCCGTCGCTGACGCAACATCAAACGCGACAATCGAGTCCCCAGGACAGTTGCTCGCTCATTATGCGCCGCGCGTACCACTTCGGATGAATGCGAAAGAACTCGCCGATACCGAAGCGCAACTGGCCTTTGGTGCTTCTCCTCTGCAAGGTGGGGGCATGACGTTGAACCTGAGCGCAACCGGTGATCTTGATGAAGCCGCGCACAATCTGTTCGCCATGATGAAGGCTTTGGACGATACGGGGACAGATAGCATCGCGGTGCAGCCGATCCCCGAAAGGGGCATTGGCGTTGCCATCAATGATCGTCTGCGCCGGGCGGCCCATGGCTCGCGGCGGGAGGGTGACGATGGATAACGCTCTTCGCGACAGCTTCACGGCCATCGTTGGCGAACGCTATGCGTTGTGCACCGCGGACGACATGGCCCCTTACACGACCGAGATGCGTAATCGCTATCACGGCACCGCCGCCATGGCCTTGCGCCCCGGCAACGTCGAGCAAGTCTCCGCCATTCTTGAGTTGGCCACTAAGACTGGCACGGCGATCATCCCCCAGGGCGGCAACACAGGCCTGGTTGGTGCAGGCGTGCCACTTGAAGGCGGCACCGGCGAAGAGGTCATCGTCTCGCTCGGTCGCATGAACCGCATCTTGGAGGTGGATGCTGACACCAACACCATGACGGTCGAAGCAGGCGCGATCCTAGAGAACATCCAGAACGCGGCGGATGATGCCGACAGGCTGTTTCCATTGTCGCTCGGCTCGCAAGGCACCTGCCAGATCGGCGGCAACATCAGTGCCAATGCAGGCGGCACCGGCGTCATCGCCTATGGCAACACGCGTGATCTGGTGATGGGTCTCGAAGTCGTCCAGCCAAACGGGCGGGTGTGGAACGGTTTGTCGAAGCTTCGCAAAGACAACACAGGCTACGATCTGAAGAACCTCATAATTGGCGCGGAAGGGACGCTCGGCATCGTCACTAAGGCGGTGCTGAAACTGTTTCCCAAACCGGCCGGTCGCGAGGTGGCGATTGCCGGAATGGCGTCAACCGACGATGCGCTGAAGCTGCTTTCTCTTGCCAAGGCGAAGGCCGCCAACGGCGTGACGGCCTTTGAATTCATGGCGCGGGTGGCGATGGAATTCACCGTCAAGCACACCGATTGCGCAAGGGAACCGCTGGAGAGCGCACCGGCCTGGTACGTCCTTCTGGAAATCTCATCCCCACGCTCCGCCGACGATGCGCGCGAAACCATGGAGGCGATCCTGACGGAAGCTTTTGAGGAAGGCACCATCACCGATGCCGTGATTGCCGAATCCGGTGAGCAGCAGAACGCCTTCTGGAAACTGCGCGAGGATATGAGTTGGGCACAACGGCCCGAAGGGGCCTCCATCAAGCACGACATTTCCGTTCCCATCCGTGAGGTTCCTCGCTTCATCGAACTGGCGGATGCCGAAGTGCAGCGCATCGCACCCGGCTCCCGCATCGTTAATTTCGGTCATCTGGGCGATGGAAATCTGCACTACAACATCTCCCAGCCTGTCGGATGGACGGCGGAGCAGCATTACGCGAACGAACCGGCGATCAACGATGCCGTCTATGCCATTCTCGGTCAGCTGGGCGGCTCGATCTCCGCCGAACATGGCATCGGGCAAATGAAGCGCGACAAGCTGGCCAAACTGAAAGACCCGGTGGCACTGGAGATTATGCGGTCGGTTAAACAGGCGCTGGATCCGGCCAACATCATGAACCCCGGTAAAGTCATCACCGTCTAGGGTAACTGAGTCCTGAAGTACGGGGACAGCGCTTAACGCACGCGCAACCTTACCTCGATCTTGCACCCGCCAAGGTTTCGTCAACCCTGCGGCGCGGTGGGATTTGCTTAACCTCGTCCCTTAAGCGGAATCCGGTGCCCCATCCCCTATGGTCCTCTTAACGCAGAGCCGAGCAACGAGCCTGCGAACACCAAAGAGAGATCGCGGCGCAAGATCAGCGGCTCTTGAAGTTCAGAACAACATTGCCGGAACAGGCGACGGGGACGACGATGACGAATACAAACACCATGGCTGCCAGGCCGCAATGGGCGGACCAACCGCTCCGCATCGACCCCTTCGCCCTTCCCCAGACCGTGCAGCGCAGCGATGCGGACCGCGCGCGCTACACCGTTGCTGCAGGTGGCACAACGGTTAAGACCACCGTCGGTGGCAACCTCCCACTCTCACTCGCCTTGCCCAACCGCGCATTTCAGGGCGTGGCCGCGCGGGCCTTTGAAAATGCCGACGGCACCATGACCGTCACGCTGGAACTCCTCCATGCCGACCCAGCCTTGTGCGTGCCGCTTTGCGTGGCCGACACGCTGGAAGATGCGGCTGCCGATTGGCACAGCTGGGCGCGCCGTCTCGCTCTGCC
>JBCCRF010000080.1:0-10203 GCA_039208305.1 Pseudomonadota bacterium | reverse complement strand
CCGTGGTTCAGATGAACGGACCCATCCATGTAAACATGTACCAAGGCGGCACCGAGATGGGGCAGGGGCTGAACACCAAGGTCGCGCAGGTCGTGGCGGAGGTGTTTGGGCTACCGCTGTCCGCGATCTCCATCACGCCGACGACCACTGGCAAGGTGCCGAACACCTCCGCCACCGCCGCCTCTGCTGGGTCTGATCTTAACGGTGCTGCTGCCTTAAATGCAGCCATCGCGATCCGTGGACGCATGGCGGAAGCAGCAGCTGCTCAATTTGACTGCGACGTCGAGGACGTGGTTTTCGCCGACGGGCATGTCTTTGCCGGTGAGTGTTCTTTGAGCTTCGGAACGCTCGCCAAACATTGCTGGGCAGAGCGTATCGGCTTGTCGGAAGCAGGCTTCTACAAGACCCCGAAAATTCACTGGGACGGCAAGACGCTCAAAGGGCGACCGTTCTTCTACTACACCTATGGCGCTGCGGTATCTGAGGTCGTAGTCGACACGCTGACCGGTGAAAATCGCTGCTTACGCACCGACATCGTTCAGGACTGCGGAAAGCCACTAAATCCAGTTCTCGATCTCGGCCAGATCGAAGGCGCTTTCGTGCAAGGGATGGGTTGGCTGACATGTGAGGAGTTGTGGTGGGACGATAAGGGTAAGCTGCGAACGGTTGGCCCCTCCACCTATAAGATTCCGGGTTCCCGCGACGTGCCGCCTGTCTTCAACGTTTCTATTCTTGATGACAAACCCAATTGCGAAGAAACGGTCTTCCGATCGAAGGCGATTGGTGAACCTCCGCTTATGCTAGCCATTTCCGTTTGGCTGGCGCTACGTGATGCAGTGTCGTCCCTTTCAGGCGGTCGCTATGCTGCAGAGCTCAACGCACCGGCAACGCCAGAGGCGGTGTTGTTTGCGGTCGATGCGATGAAGGAACGGGTTGCCGAGGATGGATGAAGTCTCGTTCGATACGCTGAACGCGCTCGATACAGAAGCTTTCGTTGACCATCTCTCACCCATACTGCAAGGCGAACGCTGGCTGCCGGAACGCATTGCGGACCGGCGCCCTTTCAGTTCGGTGCGGATGCTACACAAAGCGCTATTTCAGGAGGTCATGGACGCTGGGGATCGCAAGCGCTGCGATCTAATTTCCGCCCATGACAGTGTGCTGCCAATGGAAGGTGAAGCACCTGAAATCGACGCCGAGGAGGAAGGCGCAGAACCTATTCCTTCCAGACTGTGGGAGGAATTGGCGTCCGCTTACCGCTCGCAATTCGGCTTCGATTTCGTTCTGGCTGACCCGCCGACAGACGAAGAAAAACTGCGCCGCCTTCTGATGGAGCGTATGGCAAACTCCGAAAAAGACGAGCGCAGGGCGGCGCTGCGCGAGATCTCCGAGATCACGTTAGAACGCCTCGAAGACGCTTTTCGCGTCGATGAAAAAACCGACGATGAAGGCTGAAAGGTCGCTGTTCACCCGTTGCAGGTGGGCTTTGCGTCACCTATAGAGGCAGCCGTGCTAACAATGTGCAGCACATGCTGGGGCGTGGCCAAGTGGTAAGGCAGCGGCTTTTGGTGCCGCCATTCGCAGGTTCGAATCCTGCCGCCCCAGCCATCTCCTTCTTCCCCTAACCCAGCTTCGCCATCGCAACGGCGGTGTCGCTCATGCGGTTGGAGAAGCCCCACTCATTGTCGTACCAGGTCAGAATCCGAGCCATGTTGCCCCCGACGATTTTGGTCTGGGCAGCTGCGAAATTCGAAGAATGGGGGTCGTGGTTGAAGTCGATGGAGACTTTGGCATCCGTGTCATAGTCAAGAATACCCTTTAGCTCGCCTTCGGCAGCGTCGCGAACTGCAGCGTTCACCTCTTCTTCGGTCACATTTTTCGACAGCACGGCCTTCAGATCGACCACGGACACGTTCGGCGTCGGAACGCGTATCGCTGATCCATCCAGCTTCCCGGCCAGTTCCGGCAATACGAGGCCGACGGCTTTCGCAGCGCCGGTGGAGGTCGGGATCATCGACATAGCGGCAGCGCGGGCGCGGTAGAGGTCTTTGTGCATCGTGTCCAGCGTCGGCTGGTCGCCGGTATAAGCGTGGATCGTTGTCATGTAGCCATGCTCAATACCAAAGGTTTTGTGCAGCACGTGAGCCACAGGTGCGAGGCAGTTCGTGGTGCAGGACGCGTTGGAGACGATCGTATCGGCAGCGGTCAGCGTGTTGTGGTTGACGCCGTAGACGATGGTCTTCTCACCGTTCTGCGCGTTCGACATCGGCGCGGAAATGAGAACCTTCTTCGCGCCAGCGTCGATATGTGCTTGAGCCTTCGCTGGGTCAGTGAAAATCCCGGTGCATTCCATCGCAACTTCTACGCCGAGCTCCCGCCAAGGCAGTTCCTTCGGGTCGCGGATCGCGGTGACCCGGATCGGCCCCATCGTACGGGCACCGTGGGAAATCGTGATGCTGTCGCCGTCGACGTTTATGGTTCCGGGAAATCGGCCATGGACCGAGTCGTAGCGCAGCAGATGGGCGTTGGTTTCCACCGGCCCGAGATCGTTGATGCCGACGACTTCGATGTCGGTGCGACCGGACTCCAGAATTGCACGAAGCACGTTGCGTCCGATGCGACCGAACCCGTTGATTGCGACTTTAGTGGCCATGAATTTGTTCCAAAGAGCCTGGGAAATTTGCGCCTCTTCTAAGGGGGCGGTCGCCCGTGCGTCAATCGAAGCAGGCCTCCATTCCATACCGCTTTGCAATCGAACCGATTGGATATTACGTGATTGCCATAATGATTGAAGGAACACCGACCATGACCGCCTGCATCACCGGCTGGGCCCATTCGCAATTCGGCAAACTGGAAGGCGAAGACGTCGAAAGCCTCGTCACATCAGTCGCACGAGATGCCTTGGCAGACGCCGGTCTGGAGGCGTCTGATATCGACGAAGTGATTCTCGGACATTTTAACGCGGGATTTTCGGCGCAGGACTTTACGGCGAGCCTCGTCTATCAGGCCAATGATGATTTCCGCTTCAAGCCGGCAACACGGGTAGAAAATGCCTGTGCCACTGGGTCTGCTGCGGTACATCAAGGCGCACGTGCCGTGACGTCAGGGCAGGCACGTCACGTTCTCGTCGTCGGCGTCGAAAAGATGACCGACACTCCAGGTCCTGCCGTCGGTGCGAATCTGCTCAAGGCATCTTATTTGAAGGAAGATGGCGACACGCCGATGGGTTTTGCTGGTGTCTTTGGAAACATAGCGGACGCCTACTTCCAGCAATTCGGAGATCAGTCGGATGCGCTGGCTGCCATTGCTGCGAAAAACCATGCCAACGGCGTTCACAACCCTTACGCCCAGATGCGCAAGGATCTCGGCTACGATTTCTGCCGAGAGACCAGCGACAAGAACCCCTATGTCGCGGGTCCACTCAAACGCACCGATTGCTCACTGGTGTCAGATGGCGCTGCCGCAATTGTGCTTTCTGATACCGCAACGGCCCTATCCATGAACAAGGCTGTTGCTTTGCGCTCCACCGCACATGCTCAGGATTTCCTGCCCATGTCGAAGCGCGACATACTGGGTTTCGAAGGATGTGCCGAAGCGTGGAAGCGGGCGCTCGATAAGGCCCGCCTAACGATCGACGATCTTTCCTTCGTCGAAACCCATGATTGCTTCACCATTGCGGAACTGATGGAATACGAGGCAATGGGCCTAGCTGAGCGCGGCAAGGGTGCGGACGTGCTGAAAGACGGCACAACCCATCGCGACGGGCGTTTGCCGGTCAACGTGTCCGGTGGACTGAAGGCGAAGGGCCACCCGATCGGTGCAACCGGTGTGTCGATGCATGCGTTGACCGCGATGCAGCTCACAGGAAGTGCGCCTGAAGGGATGCAGTTGAAGGACCCGAAGCTGGGCGGAATTTTCAACATGGGCGGCGCGGCTGTTGCGAACTACGTGTCCATTTTGGAGCGCATCAAATAAGCGGTTTCGGCGGTGGTTCCCCACAGCCTGTAGCTGCCAAAACCCGGTATCTTGACCGTTCCGCTGCTCGGATCGAAGCCCGACACCAACCCTAGAAAGTTCAGTTCCAAGCCCTGCCGCGGCCCGATGGCGAACCCAGCATATCCTGCCAGCGACAGTCTCAGCCCCTCGCGCCGATTGAAACTCAACCAACTCCCGTCGGTGGGATAATCGCGGCCCACCGCGGTCGAGGCCGTCACAGCTTCCAGTTCTGGGACGGAGCGTAACACGTGGGCGACGAATGTGTTGGAGTTCGGTCCTGGCCAGACCTTGTAGTCGCCTTGACGACTGTAGCGGTAGCTTACGATTGCCGCTTCGATCTTCGGAATGATCTGTTCCGCCTCGCGTCCGGAAATGGTGGCGTCGATGCGCGGTGGATTGGAATACCAACGACCGTCAGGTGCGTATGCGTTCTTGCGCACCGGACGCCCCCAACCGACGACATCATAGCGATCGAACATATCGGTGCCTGGCTTCTTCAACAACAGCCAGGAATGGGTCGCGAAAGCCCCTTTGATACCGCCTGTGCGGGCCGACATGACATGGATGATCGCGTCACGCTCCGGAAGGCGTTTCGGCAAAGTGCCCGCGCTGGACCAATCGGCTTCCCGCCAGCTTCGCGGTTTGTCGCTTGCCGCCCATACAGCAAGGTGCAGCAGCGCGGGCGCGATGAACACGATAAGAAGAAAGGCGACGAGATAGGTCACGGTGCGTTTCATGAAGCCATCGGTGGGAAACAGTTTCAAACGGGTCGTTTCCATTCACCCTTCAATACCGGCGACAGCATGGCTGCTGCTGATTACACTTTCGTCAGACGGTTGCCGGACAGCGTTAGATGCGCCGGTACGCCGGATGTCCTGCCCACCAGTTCGCCGGTTGCGACTTCACGCCAGCGCTGCCCTATGATGCCGCCTCGCGTCGGGCGGTCGATGATGTTGTTGGTGATGATGGCCGTACCCGCACCTTCCACAACGGTCGGCACGATGCCGGTGCGGCAATCGCGGAGAATGTTTCCGCTTGCGACCACGTTGCGCATATAGGGTCCCCAACCTAGGCTGATGCCGGAATTCGGTGCGCCCTCGACGACGTTGCCGGTCACCGTCGTTTCAGCCTCTGCGGCGATGCCGGTGCCGAAATCATCAACGTCGGCAGGGTAGGGGCCTCTGGAGGACAAGTTTCGGATCAGATTGTTGGCGACGACTGCCAACCGTCCGCCATCGTTGAAATTGACGATAGAGACGCCCGTCGTGCCGCCGTCCACGATGTTGTTGGCCACCATCGCGCCTTCGAAGGCGAATTCTGAATAGATCGCGGTTTCGCCCGAACGCAGACAGGTGTTGCCCGAAATTGAGACATTGCTTCCGGAATTGGAGCGGATGGCCGAAAAAGCGCAGTCCTTCAGATGGTTGCCGGATATGTTCACGCCGCCTGCGCGAAACACATTGATGCCGTTGCCATATTGCCCAGTGCCACCGCTGCGCGCGCCGATGCGCTTGATCCGGTTGCCAGCGATAATCGTGTTGTCCTCGCCAATGTCCCATCGATGGACCAAAATGCCGCCATCGGCGCAATCGCGGACCTCGTTGTCGGTGATGGAAAGCCCCGTGGAACCAACTGCATAGATGCCGGCGATGCTTGCTGCACCGGAGATAGTGCAGTGATGAACACGCCCACCGCTCGCTTCCAACATAATTCCAGCACCGGCGCTTCCGGCGAAGGCGCAGTTTTCCAAGGCGACCCGAGGGCACGCGCGGGCCAGCAACAGTGCCCCCAACTCGTCCGCCAGAGGTCGATTGGCGCCGTCGAAGGACACATCGGATATTTCGACCCGCTCACAGCCCGTCGCGGTCAGCATCGCGCCACCGCCGGTATAGACCAGCCGCGTCGCGCCGGAAATTCCGATCAGCCGCGTTCGTACTGGGAGTTCTAGGTTGGAGACGCCGTAGATGCCTGGGGGCAGAAACACCGCCTTGTCTTCCGCAGACGCCCGCTCCAAGGCTCGCTTCAATGCGGCGCTCTGGTCATCGCCATTGCCGGGAACGACGCCGAAACTCGTGGCATCCAAAGAGCCACGCAAGGCTGCAGAGCGGATTTGTGCCGCTGCCGGAACGGTCGCAAATCCGGCCAAAGCGCCTGTGATGAAGCTGCGTCTGAGCATGTCCCAATCCGGTACGAGTGCGGATGTCCGAAAGTGGCAATGCAGGAACTGTGCCACATAGCCGGTCAGCCGCTGGTGGGCATCATCAAGGTTTACGCAGATAGCACCGGCAACTTATAGAGAGCGAAAGCCTTGCAAAGACCGGACCCTACCATGCTCGAAGACGGCAAAATCTACCTCGGCACCAGCCGCAATCCTCAGGATGAATTGCAGGGGCCTGAGTATCTCGAACTCTCGCTCGCCAACCGCCACGGTCTCATCACAGGCGCGACTGGGACAGGTAAAACGGTGTCGCTGCAAATTTTGGCCGAAGGCTTCTCAAATGCTGGTGTCCCGGTGTTCTGCGCCGATGTGAAAGGCGATCTGTCGGGCGTCGCCAAAGCAGGCGAGGGGAAGGATTTCCTCGAGAAGCGGGCCAACGATATCGGGCTGGAAGACTACGAATATCAGGATTTCCCGGCGATCTCCTGGGATCTTTTCGGAGAGCAAGGCCACCCGATCCGCACGACAGTGTCCGAGATGGGGCCGCTGCTTCTGTCGCGTCTAATGGACCTCACGGACGCGCAGGAAGGTGTGCTCAACATCGCTTTCCGCGTCGCTGACGACGAGGGCCTTCTGCTGCTCGATCTTAAAGACCTACAGGCGATGCTCGCCAATGTGGCCGAGCGTTCCGATGAACTGTCAGCGACCTTGGGTAACGTCAATAAACGCTCTGTCTCGGCAATCCAACGCTCTCTACTAGTGCTAGAAGAGCAGGGTGGCGACCATTTCTTCGGCGAACCTGCGCTTGAGATCGCCGATCTGATGCGGACGACCCGCGACGGACGCGGCTCTATCAACGTGCTGGCTGCCGATAAATTGATGATGTCGCCGCGCCTCTACGCCACGTTCCTCCTTTGGCTCCTGTCGGAACTTTTCGAGGAGCTGCCGGAGGTTGGCGATGCCGACAAACCGCGCCTCGTTTTCTTCTTCGACGAGGCGCATCTTCTGTTCGACGATGCGCCGAAAATTCTGGTCGATCGAGTGGAGCAGGTGGTTAAACTCATCCGCTCCAAAGGCGTCGGCGTCTACTTTGTCACCCAAAACCCATTGGACGTGCCCGACGGCGTCCTCGCTCAGCTTGGCAATCGAGTTCAGCACGCTCTTCGTGCTTACACGCCGCGCGAGCAGAAGGCCGTGAAAACCGCGGCAGAAACCTTCCGGCCCAATCCGGATTTCGACGCGATGGAAACCATCACCAATCTGGGTGTCGGTGAGGCCTTGGTTTCCACGCTGGAGAAGAAAGGCGTGCCCTCCATCGTGCAACGTACACTCATTCGCCCGCCGCAATCACGTCTTGGGCCGCTCACATCTTCGGAGCGGCAGAAGGTCGTCGCCACGAGCCCGATCGCCGGTCAGTACGACAACGCGGTCGACCGCGAGTCTGCTTACGAAATCCTAGCCAAGCGCGCCGAGGCAAAGGCGGAGGCGGAGGAAGAGCAGGAGCGGCTGGAAGCCGAAGAAAAAGCGCGCGAGACGGAAGCGCGCAAAGAAGCGCGTGAAGCACGCCGAAAGAGCCGTGGCTCCGGACGCCAGAGCGTTGCTGAAGCCGCCATCAAGTCGGTCACACGCACAGTCGCGACACAATTGGGACGGGCGCTGGTGCGTGGGATACTCGGTGGCTTGAAACGCGGCTTCTAAAGAAGTTCAGCCAGGTCCGAAATCACGCGATCTGGAGGCAGATCGGAATATTCGTCCGGCTGCCCGGTTCGATTGCACCAGATGGTGCGGAAGCGGAAGGCTTTAGCGCCTGCGACATCCCAGCGGTTGGAGGACTGGAATGAGACTTGTTCGGGCTGCAGGCCGAACTCGTCGCACACCAGCTCGTATGCGGATGGCGAGGTCTTGAACTGCTTGAGATGGTGCACTGAGATGCTGGCGTCCAGCACATCGTCCAGATCGGCGGAAGCGATGGCGGCCGCCAGCATATCCGGTGAGCCGTTGGAGAAGATCGCTGTCTTCGCACCGGTCGCTCGGAGCTTCTGCAATACCTCGCGCACTTCGCCATAGGCTTCTAGTTCCCAATAGGCATCCAGAAGGTCAGCGCGGATGGTTTTGTCGGCTTCCGGAAAGCGTGCAAAGGCGAAATCCAGCGCCTGCTGCGTGATCTCCCAGAAATCCACGTAGCGGCCCATCAGCGTGCGCACCCACGTGTATTCCAGTTGCTTGGTGCGCCACAGATCAGACAGGGCCGCCGCATCGGGCCCCAGCTTCTTCGCGTGTTTCCGTACCGCGGAATGGACATCGAAAAGCGTGCCATAGGCATCGAAAACGTAGGCGGCGGGCAGGTCGGTCATGATTTCGGCTCGTGTTTCAGACTGTGTCGATTGAGCCGCGCAGTTGGGCGTTGCGTCAAGGCATGGAGGCGGCGTAGCGTTCGCGAAAATCGACTCTCAGGAACGAGACCGTGGCCGAATTTTCCGAAACCTGGACCTATGCCGATGACCAATGGCACGAAGGCAACTTGCCCATCGTTGGGGCGCGTGAACATGCATTCTGGTTAGGGTCGAGCGTCTTCGACGGAGCGCGCGCATTTGAGGGTGTCACCCCCGATCTGGATCTGCACTGCGCACGGCTTAACAAATCAGCCAAGGCACTCGGTCTTGATCCGTTCAAAACCGATGAGGAAATTACCGAGCTTTGCCGCGAGGGCGTTGCGAAATTCGCACCTGATGCAGCGCTTTACATTCGCCCCATGTATTACGCGACGCAGGGCAACGAGGTAGCCGTCGCGCCGTTGCCGGAATCGACCAAATTCATTATCTCGATCTACGTCACCCCCATGCCGGAGCCGAAGGGTACGAGCGTGACCGTGTCACCCTTCCGGCGACCGACGCAGGAGTGCATGCCGCTCGATGCCAAAGCCGGCTGCCTATATCCCAACAACGCGCGTGCCTTGATGGAGGCCAAAAAGCGTGGTTTCGCCAATGCGATCCTGCTGGACGCCTTGGGCAACGTGGCGGAACTGGCGACCTCTAACATCTTCATGGTGAAGGATGGTGTCGTGTTTACGCCTGCGACGAATGGCACGTTTCTGTCCGGGATCACCCGCCATCGCGTCATTCAATTGCTGAAGAAAGACGGCGCCGACGTGCGTGAAACGACGCTTAAGACCGATCATTTCGCAGAAGCGGACGAGATATTCGCCACCGGGAACTTTGCGAAGGTGATGCCCGTTACCAAATATGAAGAGCGAAATCTTCAGCCGGGACCTGTTGCAGCACGCGCGCGGGAACTCTACTGGAAATACGCATTCGATACCGCCGCCTGAGGTCAGGCGCGACCGATTTCAAGAGGAGACTTTTCATGGCCTTTACCCTTCCCGATCTGCCTTACGCCTATGACGCGCTGGGGGATTACATGTCGGCGGAAACGCTGGAGTTCCACCACGACAAGCACCACAAGGCCTATGTCGACAACGGCAACAAGCTGGCTGAGGAAGCTGGTATGGCCGACAAATCGCTGGAGGAGATCGTTAAGGAAAGCCACGGCTCCAACGCTGGTCTCTTTAACAACGCCGCCCAGCACTATAATCACGTGCATTTCTGGAACTGGATGGCACCGAACGGCGGTGGCAAATCCATGCCGGGTGAGTTGGAAAATGCGATCAACGACGATCTTGGCGGCTACGACAAGTTTAAGGCCGACTTCATGGCGGCTGGTGCCACGCAGTTTGGCTCCGGCTGGTGCTGGGTGTCAGTGAAGGATGGCAAGCTGGAAATCTCTAAAACGCCGAATGGCGAAAACCCGCTGGTGCACGGCGCAACGCCAATTCTCGGCTGTGACGTGTGGGAGCATTCCTACTACATCGACTACCGCAATGCGCGGCCCAAATATCTGGAGGCTTTCGTCGATAGTCTCATCAACTGGGAATACGTCGCGGAGCTTTACGACAAGGCAAAGTAAGCCAAGCGTCAGACTGTTAGGCAAGGGGAGCCGATGCGCTCCCCTTTTTTGTGACTGCCATCAGGCCTTGCCCGCGCATCTGAGGG
>JBCCRF010000079.1:0-10333 GCA_039208305.1 Pseudomonadota bacterium | reverse complement strand
TGTGGAGAATATCACGTCCAGCGGGTCGGCCACCGTCTCTGAACTGGAAATCCGTACGAAAGAGATGGCCGAACGGGTCAGCTTCCTAACAGGTGATGTCGCCGACAAACTGGAAACACAGTTTGCCGCCCTTGATGAGCGTATGAACACGCAGGGCTCCGCCCTTGTGGAAAGCCTCGGCCAGCGCAGTTCTGAACTCTCCGGTTTGTTGGAACAGCGCACAGGCGAAGCGTCGAAAGTGTTCGAAAGCGGTCGCGCCATGCTGGCGGGTGAGATCGGTCAGGCCCTCACAGACACGCAGGAGCAACTTGATGCCAAGGCGCTGGAACTCTCCATGTCGCTGGCTGCCCGTGTCGAGCAGATCAACCAGAATGTCTCAGAACACGTGGACACGATTGACGCCAAGCTTGCCCAGCGGGTTCTCGCCTTCGCCGATGAGACAGCCGGACGGATCGAGGATGTCGATCGCAAACTGGACGAGAAGGTGCACGCCTTCGCTTCCATGAGCGCGAGCCGTCTGACGGAAATTCGCGACGGTATCGCCGCGCAGGTAGCTTCCTTCGCGGATATGAGCGAATCCGAAATCGCTGCTGTCTCGGAGCGCCTCGGTCAGCACGCGAACACGTTCGAAGAGGCTGCGCGTGCCCGCATCGCTGAGCTGGATGACGCCATCGCCGGCCGCACCGTTGAGTTCGAAATGGCAGCCTCCGGTCGTCTGGCGGAAGTGGACGAAAAACTCGCCAACCGCACAGCGGAACTTGCGACCTTTACCAGCAGTCAGACCGAGCAAATCGACACCCGCCTTGCCGCCCGTATCGAAGATATTGAGGCGCGCGTCTCCGCCCGTATGAGCGAGATCGACAAAACGCTCGCCGAAGGCACCGCCGCTGCAGACCGCGTGCTGGCGGAACGCGCAACCGCGCTAAAGGACACGTTCGACGAACAGCTGGGCGGTGTCGATATCGCGCTCGGTGCGCGCATCGACCAGATCGACGAGACGCTGAACGGCGGCTCCGACAAAGCCGGTCGTATCCTAGAAGAGCGCACACAGGCGCTGAAATTGGCATTCGAGGAACAGATCGGCACCGCCGATTTTGCCATCGGCACGCGCATCGAAGAGGCGAAAGACGTGATTTCCGCTCAGGCGACGGAAGCGGAACGCATTCTAGCTGAGCGTACGCAGGCGCTTAAAGCGGGCGTTGAGGAAGAGATCGGCCTCGCCAACACCGTGCTGGGTCGCCGTGTGCAGGAAGCGCAAAACGCCATTGGAGGCGGTGCCGAGAAAGCCAATGCCTTGCTCCAAAGCAGTACGGAAGCGCTGCGCAAAACGTTGGTGGACGATACGCAAGCCGCTGACGCCATGTTGGCGCAGCGCACTGCGGAACTCAGCGCCACGATTTCTGGCGGCGCCGATGCGGCGGAGCGCATCCTAAACGAACGCACGGTGCTGCTGAACGAAACGCTCTCCGGCGGAGCGGACGCCGCCGCTCGCGCCCTGACGGAACACACCGCGATCCTGAAGGACACGTTTGAGGAACAGTCGGAAGTGCTGGCGCTCACGCTGGGCACCCGCACAGACGCCATTGGCGCAACGCTCGAAGAAGCCGCGGGCCGCGTGAACGCAACACTGACGCAGAAGGCCGAAGAACTCGCCGGCGCATTAGACGTGAACATGAACGGCGTGTCTGAAGCCCTCGTTGCAGAGGCCGAGAAAGCCGAGCGCCAATTGCGCGCCGCGATCGAATCGCTTGAAGGCACAATGTTGGCGCAGGTCGCCGCTGCTGATGCCGCACTCGATGCCCGCAGCGAACAGGTGTCCGTCTCGCTCGCCCAGCGCACAGCGGAATTGAACACAACGCTTGCCGCCCGCTCCCGCGAGCTATCGCAATTGCTCACCCGCGATACGCTGCCGCTGTTGAAGAATTTCGAAGGCGAAGGGCAAAAGGTGGCTGAGACGCTGGCCAACCGCACCGACGACATCGCCAACGCACTGTCGGATCGTCTTGTGGTCACCTCCGACGCACTGAAGGCTGCGGCCGATGCCGCAGCCGCCAAGCTGGAAACAGCGCTCATCGCCTCCAACGAGCGGATGGAAGGCTCTGCACAGGCGGCCGCCGAAGATCTGTCGGCCCGCTACGTCGCACTAGAAGATCGCACCACCGATCTGATCACCAAACTCGCTCGCTCCTCACAGGGGCTGAGCCAGGTGGTTGAGAACCAAAGTGGCCAGCTGATCGCCACCAGCGAAGAGGTGACGCAGAAGATTGGCGAGGTCACCCGCGACGTCAGTGAGCGCGTGCAGGCTGAAAATGCGGCTTTGGTGAACACGATCACGGCCAAATCCACCGAAACGATGGATGCCCTATCCGCAACGAACGATCGCTTGCGCAACGATATCGGCGCTCTGCTTGCTCGTCTGGATGGCTCCACGGGCGAACTGTCCACCGTTATCACTGATGCGGACGAGCGCCTGACCGGCGCACAACAGATGCTCTCCGGCACGACGCAGGGTTTCAAACGCGCCGTCGATCAGGCATCCGCTGATCTCGGCAGGTCGACGGAGACGATCGAGAACAATTACCTCGGTCTGCGGGATATTTCCTCCACGGTTCTGGTGGAAATCTCAGAAATTGCCGAGCGGTTTGAACAGCAGGGCCGCTCGCTTGACGCCGTCTCCCGCCTGCTGGACCAGACGCAGTCCAACATTGCAATCAGCCTCGATGAGCGTCGAGACGCGATCGAATCGCTGACGCAGGGGCTCGTTTCCAAGTCGGAAGAGCTCGGCAAGCTGATGGAAGGCTTCAACGGTATCATGGCGCAGGCCGTGTTGAGCGCAGAGGACCGTGCGAACGAGTTGACCCGCGGGCTTGCAGAGAATGTTAGCCTCGCTGCGCAGGACGCAACGGATCGCTTCGCCATCGCCACACAGGACATGCGCGATGCGGCGCAGAGCCTACGCGCGGACCTCGCGAGCACGCGCAACGATCTGAAGAAGACGGTCATCGATCTGCCAGAAGAAACGAAGGAAAGCACATCGGCCATGCGACGCGTGGTGTCTGACCAGATCAAGGCGCTGCAGGACCTCAACGACATCGTGGCCCGCAACACGCGCCTGCAGGATGCTGCCTCGTCGAATGTCGAGACCCGGCGTGCACCCGTGGCTGCACAGCCACCAGCGCCCGCCGCACCGCCCGCGCGGTTCGCGGTACCGGTGACTGCGCCTGTAGCACCTGCTCCAGTTGCTACGCCGCAACCGGAGCCTGTTGCGGAAACGCGCGAGCCTGCACCCATGCCGCGCCGTCGGGAGCCGACGCCCGCTCCAGCGCCTGCGCCCGTTGCAGAGGCACCGGGCCTGCGCGGCGGACTGGATTTCGACCTGCCGCTTCGTGAGACTGCGCCAAAGCCGGAACCGGAAGCCTCCACCGGCGGATGGGTATCCGATCTGCTACGCCGCGCGTCACAGGATGATGAGCCAACGCCGAAACCAAGACAAAACGCCTCATTATCCGGCCTATCGCAGGAGATCGCACAGGCCATCGAGCATGATACGGCGGTCTCCATCTGGAGCCGCTACCAGCGTGGTGATCGTAATGTCTTCGATCGCTCGATCTACACGTCAAAAGGCCAGCGCACCTTTGACGAGATCAGCGAGAAGTATGCCCGCGATGAGACCTTCCGCCTGTCAGTTGATCGTTACGTCGACGATTTCGAACGGCTGATCGCGGATGTATCCCGCAACGACCGCGACAACATCATGACGCAGACTTACCTCACCTCCGATACCGGCAAGGTTTACACCATGCTCTCCCATGCCGCCGGTCGGTTCGGATAAAGTCGCAGACATTCAGCAGCGGGTAGGTCTTGATCTGCGCACCCGCTGCTGACACACAATGCGCCATGGGGTCAGCAGGCACCCCGTGAGACGTCAGTCGAACGCCCGCATCCCGTTCAACACCCACGCCGCATCGGCGTGAGACGTTTGCTTCGGCAAACGGATAAAGGATGCTCCATGACCGCTTTCGCCGAAATCTCACCCGCTCAACTTGCGCGCCTGATGGGGCTGCCAGATTGTCCAGTCCTGATCGATCTGCGGATCGAAGAGGACTTCGACGCCGATCCAAAGCTGCTGCCAACGGCCACTCGTTTCACCCATACAGATATCGATGCCATCACCGATCATCTGCAAGGGCGACCTTCGATTGTCTATTGCCAAAAGGGCCGCAAGATTTCGCAGGGTGTGGCCGCCATGCTGCGTGCCAGCGGATTGGACTGCGAAGTGCTGGAAGGAGGGCAATTCGCGTGGCGCGACGCCGGATTGCCGCTGGTTCCGGTCGACGTCATTCCACTCACTCGTGAGCGTGGCCACACGCTCTGGGTCACGCGCCACCGCCCCAAGATCGACCGCATCGCTTGCCCGTGGTTGATCCGCCGCTTTGTCGACCGCGATGCGCGGTTTCTTTACGTACCACCATCGGACGTGGCGCTTGTGGCGGAGAAATTCGGCGCGACACCCTTCGATACGGATGGGCTCGGTTTCGATCACAGCGGCGAGCGCTGCAGCTTTGACACGATGCTGGACGCATTCGACCTACGAACTGAGGCGCTGGACCGTCTTGCAACCGTCATACGCGCTGCCGATACGGATCGGCATGAATTATCGCCGCAAGCGGCGGGGCTGCTGGCGTTCTCCGTGGGTCTGTCACGTATGCACAAGGACGATTCTCGCCAGCTCGAGGCGGCAATGCCCTTCTACGACGTGCTGTATCGCTGGGCGCGGGATGGTTTTGCAGAAGGGCATGACCGGTGAACAAAACCCCTACCCCGACTTTGCGTGAGGAACTGCCCGTATGGGCGAAGATAGGATTTCTATCCTTCGGCGGACCGGCAGCGCAGATCGCGTTGATGCATCGTGAAGTGGTGGAGCTACGCGGGTGGCTATCGGAGAAAAGCTACCTCGCCGCCCTTTCCTTTTGCATGTTGCTCCCCGGTCCCGAAGCGATGCAACTTGCCACCTATTGCGGCTGGAAAACGAATGGCGTCAAGGGCGGCCTGCTTGCAGGCGGATTGTTCGTCCTGCCCGGCGCGATATTGATCGCCGCGCTGGCGCTGCTTTACGGCGCTTACGGTCAGCTGCCGTTCACCGCAGCACTGTTTCTTGGCATCAAGGCAGCGGTGCTCGTCATCGTCATCGAAGCTTTGCTTAAGGTTGCGAAACGGGCGTTGGTGAGTGCGTTCCACCAATGGCTGGCACTGGCCGCCTTCATCGCGTTGTTCATCTTCGGGGCCCCCTACCCGATCGTCATCATGGTCGCGGCACTGGCGGGCTGGTGGCACGGACGCAATGATGAAGCCGAGCCGTCGGTCGATGTGTCTGTTGCAACCAGCACAACCATCCGCATTGCTCTGACATGGCTGTCGATCTGGCTCGTACCGGTCGCGCTGGTGTCGTTCTTCGCTCCTGCGGTTTTCGGTGATCTCGCGCGGTTCTTTTCCATCTTAGCAACCGTTACCTTCGGCGGGGCCTACGCGGTCCTCGCTTATATGACGCAGGAGGCGGTGAGCACATTTGGCTGGCTGACGACGGCCGAAATGGTGGATGGTCTTGGTCTTGCCGAAACGACGCCCGGACCGTTGATTCTGGTGACGGAATTCGTCGGCACGCTGGCCGCCGAGCGCGCCGCGCCCGCTGGTTCCGAAATCAGTTGGGCGCTATGGGGCGCTGCGATCACGCTGTGGGCGACGTTCATCCCCTGCTTTGCCTGGATCTTCGTCGGAGCACCCTATGTCGAATGGCTATCGTCGCGAACGGCGCTGCGCGCTGCACTGTCGGGCGTCACTGCAGCCGTCGTGGGCGTCATTGGTAGCCTGTCTTTCTGGTTCGCAACGCATGTTTTTTTCAGTGAGGTTTCACCGGCTCAGGGCTGGCTACGCGTACCCCGACCGGCCTTGGACACTTTCGATTGGCGGGTGCTCGTTATCGCGGTGATCGCCGCACTCATGTTGCTCAAGCTGCACCGTAGTGTGTTGCTCGTGCTGGCGGTATGCGCCGCACTGGGTGTCACACTCTCCAGTGTGACCTAGTTCGACGCAATCAAGCGCGGAAAGCCCATGGACTTGACCAGCTTTCGGGCGGCGTAGGGCGACGGGCCGGACTGACGCGTCGCGGCCAGCACCGTATCAGCGGCCTTGCGTTCGTCATCGGTTGCTGCGGCCCACGCGTTCTCGTTCATCGCTGTGACGGTAAGGTCCAGCGTTCCAAGAGTATCGACGGCGCGCGCCAGCATGACGAGACCGCGAATCGGGCTGCGGCGTAGTCCCTCACCATCGATGAGCATCTGGCCCAATTCAGCCTGTGCCCAGGGATGCCCCTTGCGCGCCGAGAGGCTGAGCCAACGGGCGGCGCTTCGCGGGTTCATCTCGCCCAGCAGGCCACTGCGGTAGAGCGAACCCAGCTGATATTGCGCTTCCGGATCGTGATGAAGCGCGGCGGCACGGTAGAAATAGCTTTCCGCAATGCGCGGGTTCTGCCGCACACCGGAGCCTTCGATGCCGTGCAGGGCATAGAGACCGAGCGTCACCAGCGCGCCGGACACGTAACCCTCTTCCCGGGCCGGCGGCATGCGGTCACCATGGCGGTTCGCGATTTTGACGAACAGCTTCACGGCGGCGGCATGGTTCGCCGTGCCAAGTTCACCCAACTGCATCATGCGGGCAAGTTTCCACTGCGCCCGGACGTCGTTCTTCTCCGCGCCAAAGCGGAACGCACCCATGGCGTCGTCGATGCGGTTTTCCCTCAGCGCTTGAAAGCCGTAGCGCAAAATTTCGCGCGGCTCCTCGTCGGCTTTGAACGTCTTTGACGGGTCGAAGGCGTGCGCAGCCGTGCTCGCGATCAGGCTGATCGCGAGTGACAAAATAGTTGAAGAAAAAGCGTTAAACATCCGCATAACAGTTCTTTTCGGCCTTTCCGCCGGGATGCGTTACAGCACCGTTGAGCGCGTTGCCCACGGTCTGCGCGAATTTCCAGATGACGCCAGAGGTGTAGTCCGTCTCGCGCGGTTGCCATTCGGCGCGGCGGGCTTCTAATTCATCATCGGTCAATTGCACGTTCATGGTGCCCGCGACGGCGTCCAATTCGATGATATCGCCGTCCTTCAGTAGCCCGATGGGGCCGCCGACAGCAGCTTCCGGGCCGACATGGCCGATACAGAAGCCTCGGGTTGCCCCGGAGAAGCGACCATCGGTGATCAGAGCCACCTTATCGCCCATACCCTGACCGTAAAGGGCCGCAGTCGTGGCCAGCATTTCGCGCATGCCGGGGCCGCCTTTCGGACCTTCGTAGCGGATCACGAGAACCTCGCCCTCTTCGTAATTCTTTGCGGAGACAGCTTCGAACGCGTCCTCCTCACAGTCGAAACAGCGGGCAGGCCCGGTGAACTGCTGGTTCTCCATACCGGCGACCTTCACGATGGCCCCTTCCGGCGCAAGATTGCCCTTCAGGCCAACGACACCGCCAGTGGGCGTGAGCGGGTTGGACACCGGATAGACGACATCCTGCTCGTCGTTCCATTTCACATATTCCATGTTCTCGGCGATGGTGCGGCCGGAAACGGTCATGCAGTCGCCGTGCAGGAAACCGCCGTCGAGCAGCGTTTTCATCAGGAGCGGAATGCCGCCGACCTCGAACATATCTTTCGCGACGTATTTTCCGCCCGGCTTCAGATCAGCGATGTAGGGCGTGCGCTTGAAGATGTCGGCAACGTCGAACAGGTTGAAATCGATGCCGATTTCATTGGCGATGGCCGGCAGGTGCAGCGCAGCGTTGGTGGAACCGCCGGATGCAGCAACAACAGTCGCAGCGTTTTCGAGCGCTTCCTTGGTGACGATATCGCGCGGTCGGATGTTGCGGGCGAGCAGTTCCATCACCTTTTCGCCGGCGGTCATGCAAAAGCGGTCGCGGATCTCGTAGGGCGCCGGTGCGCCAGCCGAATAAGGCAGCGCGAGGCCAATAGCTTCGGAGACGGTCGCCATCGTGTTGGCGGTAAATTGTGCGCCGCAGGCACCAGCGGATGGGCAGGCCACCTGCTCGAGTTCGTGCAGGTCCTCGTCGCTCATGTTGCCGACGGAGTGTTGGCCGACGGCCTCGAACACGTCTTGCACGGTGACCGGCTGGCCGCGGAAATTGCCTGGCAGGATCGACCCGCCGTAGATGAAGACGGATGGCACGTTCAGGCGCACCATGGACATCATCATGCCTGGCAAGGACTTGTCGCAACCGGCAAGGCCCACCAGCGCGTCGTAGCAATGGCCGCGCATGGTGAGCTCCACCGTGTCAGCGATCACATCGCGTGAAACGAGCGACGCCTTCATGCCCTGGTGGCCCATGGCGATACCGTCGGTCACCGTGATGGTGGTGAACTCACGCGGCGTGCCGTTGGCCGCCGACACACCCTTCTTCACGCTCTGCGCCTGACGCATCAGCGAGATGTTGCAGGGAGCAGCTTCGTTCCAGCAAGTAGCGACACCAACGAGCGGCTGGTCAATCTGCTGCTCTGTCAGACCCATCGCATAGAGATAGGAGCGGTGCGGGGCGCGTTGAGGCCCCTTCGTCACGTGACGGCTGGGCAGATTGCTTTTGTCGAAAGTCTTGGCGTCCATATGACGAATATTCCTTCTTTCACGCGATTTCGACGTCGAAATGCGTGATTCTTGCGGTTGTGTGCAGGTGCAGGGCCGCTCAAACGCGTGTGAGCGTTGTTTGTGTTTGAAAAGCGGCCATTTCCCCTGCGCTCACTCTAGTGCAAGGCTCCTTAAACGTCTGTTGCTTCGCGGCCACATATCGCTTTTGCGATCGACACAGATTTGGGCTGCAAGCACACTGACGATGAACGGGAGGATGAAGACGATGGCGGAAAACGACAGTGAGGAGTCACACTTCGGAAGCGCCTATTCGCTGGAGACGCCCGAGCAGACGAAGGCCTATTACAGAAGCTGGGCCAACTCCTACGACCAAGAGGTGGGAGAAGATGGCCAATACGCCCAGCCGCAACGTGTGGCGGAGATGTTTGTGCGCCATTTGCGAGACCGCGATGCTCTGATCCTCGACGCTGGTTGCGGGTCCGGGCTTTCCGGTGCGGCACTGGCGAGAGTGGGGTACACCAAGCTGCACGGCTGCGATTTCTCGCCGGAGATGTTGGCAAAGGCATCTGAGAAGAATGTCTATCGGACACTGTTCGAAGCCGATCTCAACGCGCCGCAATCGGACATCGCGGACGCCACCTATGATGCCATCGCCTGTGTAGGCGTGCTGTCTTTCGGGCATGTGCAGGTGGATGTGCTGGACGAATTCCTGCGGATCCTGAAACCGAGCGGGCTTATCGTCATCGCGGTGAACGAGCCCTTCTGGGACACGGGCACCCTGCCCGCAAAAGTGGATGCTCTGGAAGCGTCAGGATCGGTTCAAGTGCTGGCCAAGGAACTTGGTGAGCACATGCCGACCCATGATGTGAAAGGCTGGGTGATAGCGCTTCGCCGACCATCGTGAACCGGCTGCGCCACATTTGCCCAGAGCCCTTCCCCGGATGCGTGCACTACGATCGCATCCCATCACGACACGCTTCTGGCCGACAGATGCGTGACGCTCGACCGCGATAGCGGAGCCAAGCGCAAAAGAAAAAGGGCCTGCGGAGCATCAGCTCCACAGGCCCTTTGCGTTTCGATGGTCTCGAAGCGGTCAGACGGGCAGTTCGTCGTCCTCCATCAGCTCTTCCTTGGTGACCGTCTTGTCCGTCACGTCGGCCGACTCAAGAATGTGGTCCACGACCTTCTCTTCAAAGATCGGCGCACGCATAGAGCCGATGGCGTCGGGGTTGGAGCGGAAGAACTCGTAAACTTCCTTTTCCTGGCCCGGATACTGCTGCACTTGCTGCATCAGCGCCTGCTGCAATTCCTGTTCGGTGACTTCGATCTCGGCTTTCTCGCCGATTTCTGCCAGCACGAGGCCGAGCCGTACGCGACGTTTGGCGAGTTTCATGTAGTCCTCGCGCGCCTTTTCTTCCGTCGTGTCCTCGTCCTCGAAGCTCTTGCCGGCCTGTTCCAGATCGTTGGTGATCTGGTTCCAGATGTTGTTGAACTCCTGCTCCACCATGCCCTCCGGCAGGTCGAACGTGTAGGTCTCATCCAACTGGTCGAGAAGCTGACGCTTCACCTTGGCGCGAGTCTGGGTGCCGTACTGGCTTTCGATCTGGCCTTTGATGACTTCTTTCAGCTTGTCCAGGCCGTCGAGACCAAGCGTTTTGGCCATCTCATCGTCAATCTTGATGTCATCGGCACCCTC
>JBCCRF010000078.1:0-10336 GCA_039208305.1 Pseudomonadota bacterium | reverse complement strand
CGCGGGTGGAAGGTGCAACCCGGCGGCGGGTCGAGGGGCGACGGTATCTCACCTTCGATGGGCGCGAAC
The DNA here is from genome assembly GCA_039208305.1 of Pseudomonadota bacterium. Taxonomy (GTDB): domain Bacteria; phylum Pseudomonadota; class Alphaproteobacteria; order Rhizobiales; family Rhizobiaceae; genus Pseudahrensia. The sequence continues at coordinate 10,267 of JBCCRF010000078.1, read as the reverse complement.
TCGCGCCGTCGTTGGTCGAGGCGCGGCGCTTCGGCCAGCAGTGCCTTAGTGTATGGGTGGCGCGGGTCGGCAAAGATGTCTTCGGTAGAAGCAGTCTCGACAATCTTCCCCAGATACATGATCGCCACACGGTCAGCGATGTGTTCGACGACACTCAGATCGTGGCTGATGAACAGGTAGGTCAGGCCGAGCTCTTCCCGCAGGTCCATGAACAGGTTGATCACCTGCGCCTGGATGGAAACATCCAGCGCCGCGATGGCTTCGTCGCAGACGAGAAATTTTGGCTTAACGGCGAGTGCGCGGGCAATTCCGATACGCTGGCGCTGGCCGCCGGAAAACTGGTGGGCGTAGCGGCGCTTCAGGGACGGGTCGAGGCCGACCTTCCGCATCACATCGTCGACATAGTCGGAGCTCTCCGCCTTACTGACGATGCCGTGCATGCGCGGCGCCTCGCCGATAATGTCCTCCACCCGCATGCGCGGATTGAGACTGGCGAAGGGGTCTTGAAAGATCATCTGGATGGCGAGCGTCGCTGCGCGCTTGTCCGCACCGTTCAGCGTCGCAACATCGCGGCCTTCGTAGAACATCTGCCCGTCGCTGGCGGCATGGATGCCCGCCACGACGCGCCCGAGTGTGGACTTCCCGCAGCCGGATTCGCCCACCAGCCCCAGCACTTCACCCTTGTGAATCGACAGGCTGACATCATCGACGGCGTGCACGGTTTCTTCGCGCAGACTGGCGCCGAGGCGCTGGGCGATCTTTCCGGCCACGTCCAGCCGCTTGGTGAAGCGCTTCGAGACGTTGCGGATTTCGACGAGAGGCTCAGACATCACGCTGTTTCCGCCTCGTGTTGCGGGTTGAAGCAGCGCAGACGACGGCCGTCGACGTCTTCGATGGGCGGTTCGTTGGAGCAGGTTGCGGTGCGGGCGCGACAGCGAGGGGCGAAGGCGCAGCCTTCCGGCAGGGCCAGCATGTTCGGCGTCATGCCCTCGATCTGAAAAAGGCGTTCACCGCGCCGATTGGCCGTCGGCACGGAGCCTAGAAGCCCGACCGTGTAGGGATGGCGGGGGCGGTCAATCACATCGTCGATCCCACCCTGCTCGACGATGCGGCCCGCATACATGACGGAAATTCGGTCTGCGAGGCCTGCTACGACAGCGAGATCGTGCGTGATCCAGATCATCGCTGTGCCGGTGCGCTTGGTGAGCTTCTGCGCCTCGTGGATGATCTGCGCCTGGATCGTTACATCGAGCGCGGTCGTCGGTTCGTCCGCAATGATGAGATCCGGCTGGTTGAGGAACGCCGTTGCGATCGCCACGCGCTGGCGCATGCCGCCGGACAGTTGATGCGGATAGGCTTGCAGGCGCTCTTCCGGTGACGGGATACCCACCAGCCCCAGCGCATCGCGGCTGCGTTCCCATGCGGTCTGACGGCTGACTTTCTCATGGGCGAGGATCGCTTCGATCATCTGCGTGTCGACCCGCAGGACCGGGTTCAGCGTCATCATCGGATCCTGAAAGATCATCGAAATCTTGTTGCCGCGAAGCCGCTTGAGTTGCCCTTCAGGCGCGTTGGCGATGTCGCTGCCGTTGAAACGGATCGCGCCTTCCACGATGCGGCCGGGCGGGTCTATCAGTCCCAGGATGGAAAACCCGGTGATCGACTTGCCGGAACCGGATTCACCGACGAGCCCCATGACCTCACCCTTGGAGACGGTGAAATCTACGCCGTCCACGGCCTTCACAACCCCAGCATGGGTGAAGAAATGGGTCTTCAGTCCGCTGACCTCGAGAACCGCGCTCATTTCTTCAGCCTCGGGTTCAGCACGTCGCGCAGATGATCGCCGACGAGGTTGATGGAAACGACCGTTAGCAGCAGCGCAATGCCGGGAAAGACGGAAATCCAGTAGCGGCCCGACAGCATGTATTCAAAACCGTTGGCGATCAGCACGCCGATGGATGGCTCCGTTTGTGGCAGGCCGACGCCAAGGAAGGACAGCGTCGCTTCCAGCGAAATCGCGCTCGCCGTCTGGACCGTGCCCACGACGATCAGCGGCGCCATGCAGTTGGGCAGAATGTGGCGGAAAACGATGCGGGCGCGGGAGATGCCGAGGCATTGCGCAGCTTCGACATACTCCTTGCCGCGCTCCACCAACGCCGTCGCGCGCACCGTGCGGGCGTAATAGGCCCATTGCGCTATCACCAATGCGAGGATGATCTTGTCGACACCTTTGCCGAGTGCGGCCACCATCATCAGCGCGACCAGCGATGCGGGAAACGACAGTTGCAGATCCACGACCCGCATGATGAAAGCCTCGATGCGACCGCCCGCATAGGCGGCGATGAGGCCGATCGCCATACCGATGAGAAGCGCTATGACGCCGGACGCGAGACCAACGGTAAGCGAGATACGCAAGCCGTAGAGAATTGCCGAATAGAGGTCGCGTCCCGACCCGTCGGACCCGAGCCACATAGTATAACCGTCGAAGGCTTCAGCCCCAGGCGGAAGGCGCCCGTCCATGACGCTGACCTGTGCCAGGTCATACGGATTCTGCGGCGTGATCCACGGCGCGAAGATCGCCAGCAGAACGATGATGATGAAGACGCCCAGCGCCACGGTGGCGATGGTGCTTTCAAAGAATTCCGCACGGAAGCGTTGAAACGGCGTTTCCACTTTCGCCGATTTGGCGACCTCTGAAGGTGGCGCTGCGGTCGTGTCGGTCATGCGCCTTGATCCTGCAAGCGTACCCTCGGATCGAGGATTGAATAGAGAATGTCGACGATCAAATTGATCAACACGAAGAACAGAACGATGATCATCAGATAGGCGACGACGACAGGGCGATCGAGCTGAAGGATCGCGTCGATCAGCAGCTTACCCATGCCGGGCCAAGCAAAGATGGTTTCGGTGACGACCGAAAATCCGATCAGGCTGCCGAATTCCAGCCCCATGACCGTGACCACCGGGATCATAATGTTCTTCATCACATGCACAGAAATAATGCGGCGGGTGGAGAGGCCTTTTGCTCGGGCGTATTTCACGTAATCCTGTCCCATCGCCTCCCGCACACCGGCGCGGGTCAGGCGGATCGCGAGTGAGATTTTCAAGAGAGCCAGATTGAGCGCTGGCAGGAAGATGTGGCTCAAGCCGTCGAGGGTAAAAAGGCTGCTTTCGATGCCGAGAAGCGATCCGAGATCACCACGCCCTGTTGCCGGAACCCATCGCAATTCCACCGCAAACAGCATGATGAGCATGAGCCCGACCCAGAACGTCGGCAGCGAAAAGCCGAGAATTGAACTGGCCATGATGCCTTTCGACAATCCGCTGTCTGGGTATAGACCCGCGTAGAGACCAAGCGGAATACCGATGATGATGGCGAGCATCAGCGCGGAGAACGCCAGTTCCATGGTGGCCGGCATGTGATGCAGGATCAGGCGTAGCGCTGGCTCACCGAAGATGAAGCTGTCGCCGAGATCGCCCTGCGCCGCGCCCTTCAGAAACAGCCAATATTGCTCCCAGATCGGGCGGTCGAGCCCGAGCCGCTGGATGGCGGCGGCGATATCCGCCTGGTCGGCGTCGGGGCTGACCAGCATGTAAACCGGGTCGCCGACGATGTTGACGCCAAAAAAGACGATCACCGACATCAGGAAGACGACAAGGATCGCCTGCATCAACCTGCGGATGATGAAAACAGTCATAACATGATCGCCTGCAAGGAGGTTCCGGGCCGCGCTGACGGCGGCCCGGTGTTGTGCCGATTACTCTTTCTCAACACCCATCGCGAGGGTGTATTCATCGGTACGAGCGTTGTATTTTAGACCCTTTCTGGACGCCCAGGTGTTTACCTGGAAGTGGGTCGGAATGATCGCCACATTCTCGATGGCGCGCTCTGTGGCCTGTGCCAGCAACTCCTGCCGCTTGGCATCGTCCACCGTGCGCAGCGCCTCTTCGATCAGCGCGTCGGTTTCAAGGTCGGAATGACGACCGCGGTTGGATGAGCCGAAGCCCTTGTCCGCATCGAAGGTGTGGATCAGCGACTTCAGCGGGGACGAAGCCTCACCGGAACCGGCGCCCCAGCCCACGAGGATGAAGCTGAACTCCGGCAGATCGCCCTCGCCGCCGCGGGATGCGCGACCGAAATAGACCGAGCGCGGCATGGTTTCGACAGCCGTCTTGATGCCGACACGGGTTAGCATCTGCGCGACCGCTTCGGCGATCTTGGCGTCGTTGATGTAGCGGTCATTTGGACCGTGGATCGTCATTTCGAATCCGTCCGGATAACCGGCTTCCGCCAGCATCGCTTTTGCGCCTTCGGGATCGTAAGCCACGACGTCCAGCTTGTCGGACACGCCGAAGAAGCCTTCCGGCAACAACTGGCCGGCTGGCAGGGCAACACCCTCCATCACGCGCTCAACGATCGCATCGCGGCTGATCGCCATGCTGATGGCCTTGCGCACGCGCACGTCCATGAGCGGGTTCTTGATGTCACCGCCGCCATTGGCTTTGACGAAGGGCGAGTTCTCGCGGAACTGGTCCATGTGAAGATAGATGACGCGGTTCGAAACGCCCTGGCTGAGCGTCACGTCACCATTGGCCTTCAGTGTTGTGATGTCGGTGGTCGGGACCGCAGCGATCATGTCGACGTCACCGGCGAGCAGAGAGGCGACGCGGCTGGGGCCGGAGGAAATCGGGCGGAACTCGATCTCGGACCAGATGGGTTTTTTGCCCCAATAGTCCTCATTGCGCTCCATCACGATGGATTCACCCGGCGTATAGCTGACGAACTTGAATGGCCCGGTGCCGACAGCGGCCGGACCTGCATTAAAGTCTTCGGTGGTCGCGTTGCAGCCGGTTTCGTTGGAGATGATCCGGATAGTGGAGATGTCGTTCGCCATCAACGGGTAAGGCTCGGCGGTTTTGAAGTGGATCGTGAAATCGTCGATTTTCTCGACGGTTTTTCCTTTCAGATACGTGCCGAAGCTGGATGGCGAGTTTGGAACGTTCGGTGCGCGCTCGATGGTGCAGACCACATCGTCGGCATTGAAATCGCTGCCGTCATGAAACTTAACGCCTTCGCGGAGCTTGAATTCCCAAGTCGTGTCGTTGATCGGCTTCCAAGAAGTCGCAAGCCCGGGCAAAAGCTGCTGCTTCTCGTTCTGATCGACCAGACGGTCGAAGATGTGCAGTGTTGTAGCGTTGTTCGGCCCCAGATTGTGGAAATGCGGGTCAAGTGCTGTCGGCTCCGAGGCAAGGCCGATGGTCAGCTTTTCCGCCGATGCGGCACCGGCCGCCATGGCCATTATGCCGAAAGCGACCGCAGTCGCGGCTGTCAGTTTTCTCATAAAGGAAACTCCCTGTTGGTCTGGCGCTGAAGGAGGGTCGAACCGTCGAGCGACCACGCGCCATGAAGAAAGGCTAGCCACGAGAAAATTCATTGCCAATAGCCAATGCAATGCAATTCTGCATAGATATGCTGTGCGCCGGATACACGATCCAATGGCTTCAAGGGACAAAGCTCATGACGGAACACCGACACCGGCTGCGGGAATTCGAGGCGTTGCGGGCCGTCATCATGATGGGCACCACCATCGGTGCCGCGCGTCGACTGGGCATCTCTCAATCGGCGGTTAGCCGATCGCTCTCGCAACTGGAGACACGTGTCGGGCGGTCGCTTTTTCTGCGCCGCTCCGGACGCATCGAACCAACTGAAGAGGCCCTGAAGCTCAATGAGAAGCTCGAGCCGATCTTCGCGACCTTGGCTGATATCGAAGGTGCGCAATGGGCTACGCGGGATACCGAACCGCTCCGGCTCATCGTGCCGCCGACGCTGGCGCATCACTTCGTCATTTCGAGAGTCGCGAGCTTCATCAAGCAGAATGCCGACAAGCAGCTTCAATTGGATATTCAGGCGACCGATGTCCTTGTCGCTGGCATTCTCGACCTGCGATACGATCTCGGTCTGACGAGCGCTATGATCCACCGCTCCGGCCTCAATCTCATCCCATGGCGACGCAGTCAGGTCGTTTGCGCTATGCCGATTGACCATCCTCTAGCGACCAAAAGCATCATCCAACCGCGCGATCTGGAGGGCGTCGCACTGATCGAGTTCCTGCGGCGATTGGGAACACGGGCGATCACCGAGCAGATCTTCGCACGCGCCGGTGTTCATCCAAAACAGGTCGCCGAAACGGCAACAAATATGGCGGCGCTGGAACTTGTGCGAGAAGGTTTGGGCGTGACGCTGGTCAACCCATTCCCGCTTCTTGTATCGGGAATGGACGGCGTGGTGGTGAAGCCGTTCGACGCGCCGATTTTTTACGACACGTGTTTCGTTTTGCCTGCAGGCAGACCGCCATCGCAGCTCGCTCATCAGTTCATGCGCTACATTAGGCAATCGACCCCGCGGGACCGGTACTCCGAGGCCGTTTAGGCGATCGCACTTGGGGGCCACTCAACGTCATCATCCATTGGGTAGTTCGGGCGTGGCAGATAGGTAAACGGCCAGCGGTCGTGCAGCGGCGATGTAAGCCCCGCCGTGTCGATCTCGAAAACCTGTTCTGGCGAAAACCACTGTGCGAATCCGGCCCTGAAATGCCCGCGGGATTTCACCACCACCATCCGAGCCGACGCGATATCGAGGCCAAACATGTGGAAGAACACCGGGTCAGCTGTTTGCGTGCGGTCGGTAATGACAATCACCGTTATGCCGTCGATCCGGAGCGCGGCGGACGGACCGAGCACCAGCCGCCTGCCTGCGGTCATCCCCTGCTCACCCACAACACTGCCGTCGTGCAGCGCGAGAACTTCAGCTTCTGCCTCGAAGGGCACGTCCCACTGTTCCCATGAGACCGAGGTGTCAGATGACCGGTTGAAGCGGGCCATGAACCGGTTCCCGACGCCGACCTCATGCGCTTCCCTCGCCAATTCTGGATCGCAGAAAGAGCCGTAGAGACAGTCGGTGGAACCGGCTTTGTAAAGTGCGGCCAACAACTCGGTCGTCCGCCCGCTTCCACCCCCGCCGGGATTGTCCCCAGCGTCGGAGAAGACAACTGGCCCCCGGTCACTGTCCAGCGCAATAGCCTTTGCTGAGTTGATGGACGTCAGGTCCCGCACGAAATCAGTCCGTAGCGACCACGCCATCTCGGCGAGTTCCTGCGCCAAAGCGGTCGCACCGGCTTGGCTTTCACGTGCTGTGACGACGATGCTGACGCCGTTGTCCGGTGTGTCCGAAAACAGGAAATTGCCGAAGATCGACACGTTGAGAATAGCGCCGCGATGCTCCGCCTGTCGCCGCTGTCCCGTGTCGATAAGCGTGCCGTAGGGGTGCTCTGCGCTGAGCAACGTCACAGAAGCTGGGACCAGCGGAAGCTTCACATGGGCCATCTGCGGTCGAACGCCTGACGCCAACATCCGGCGCAGCGAGAACGCCGCTTCCTCACCACGCTCGATCTGATCGACATGGGGATTGGTCCGGTAACCGACGATCAGATCGCAGGTATCGATCATACGTTGTGAAATGTTCGCATGCAGGTCGAGCGTGGCAATGATCGGTACGTCGGGGCCCACCACCGCGCGAACGCGCGACATCAGCAGACCGTCGGGATCGTGGTCATGTTCCGCGACCATCGCGCCGTGATTGCAGATATAGACCGCGTCCATCGAACCGCCATCGCGCAACATGTTCTCTGCCGTCGTGATGATCTCTTCGATCACCACCTCTCGCGCCGGCCCCGCCGGATGGCTGGCCGCGAGGATGCATGGCACCGGGGTCCATGCGCCCGTTGCATCCATCGCCCGCACAAAAGCTGCAAATTCGGTCGCAAGTTTCGGCGTATCAGAGCGGGCCTCCGCCATCAGCGCATCGCCGATGAGCCACGTCAGAGACGTGAAATCCTCCCGTTCGGCAGGTGGCGCGAAGCGGTTGGATTCCAGAATGGCACCCAACAGGGCGATCTTCGGCGCGGACATATTGGGGCCTTCGTCAACCGTCTTCATGCATGTTGGAACCCTGCATAGTCGGTTCGTCGCGCGCAATACGGGTCGATAAGCTTCAGTTTCGCAGTTTGCAGGCTGACGCGTTTCTGGCGGTTATTGGACCCTGCAAAACCTCACAGGAAGGACGGTTTTCCGGCGCTGCTGAAAATCCTGTTTCCGTTAACCATACCTCTTTCGACGTCATTAAACTTACCGATTTACCAAAGTTTGCAACGAATTTTGGGCAGCTGAATTTTCGGCGGGGATGGGCAGGAATGGGGCGCAGAACGGTGTTCTGGGGGTGGGCAGTCTTGCTCACGCTCACGGTGATATTCGCGTCGCAACCGGTCGGCCTGGAAGCGCAGTTCAGCTTCGCGCTGCTGGCGATCATGGGCATGTGCGCGATCAAGTGGCTCGGCCTTCGCGGCATCTGGATGCATGTTTTCATGACGCTCGCGGCGGCCATCGTCCTGCGCTACATGTACTGGCGCGCAACCTCCACGATCCCGCCAGTTTCCGAGCCGCTGAACTTTACGTTCGGCTCGCTGCTTTTCGCCGCCGAAATCTACTCGGTCGGCATGTTGGTCCTGTCCTTCTTCATTGTGTCGGACCCGATCGCGCGCGATGAAGCGCCATTGACGGGCGATGAAAGAGACTGGCCGTCCGTCGACGTCTTCGTGCCGTCCTACAACGAAGATCTCGACATCGTCGGCCAGACCCACGCGGCGGCTCGCAATCTCGATTATCCGGCGGATCGTCTGACAGTCTGGCTTCTCGACGATGGCGGCACCGATCAGAAGTGTCACGACAGCGATCCGGTGAAAGCACGCGAGGCCGGTGAACGTCGTGCCACGATGCAGCGCTTCTGCGCCGATCTCGGCGTGCGCTATCTGACCCGTGCCCGAAACGAGCACGCCAAGGCGGGCAACATGAACCATGCGCTGCCGCACAGTTCATCGGACCTCATTCTTGTGCTCGATGCAGACCACGTGCCGACGCGGGATTTTCTGAAACGCACGGTGGGTCACTTTCAGCGCGATCCGCGCCTTTTCCTGGTTCAGACGCCGCATTTTTTCGTCAATCCCGATCCGGTGGAACGCAATCTGGAAACGTTCCACCACATGCCCTCGGAAAATGAGCAGTTCTACTCCGTCATGCAGCGCGGCCTCGACAAGTGGAACGGCACGTTCTTTTGCGGTTCTGCCGCAATCCTGCGCCGTGAGGCGCTGCTGGAAGCGGGTGGTTTCTCCGGTGAGTCCATCACCGAGGATTGCGAAACCGCACTGGAACTGCACAGCCGCGGTTGGAACTCGGTCTATGTCGACCGGGCCATGATCGCCGGCCTTCAGCCGGAAAGTTTTGAAAGCTTTATCGGTCAGCGGTCCCGCTGGTGTCAGGGGATGTTGCAAATCCTGCTGTTGAAACGGCCCATGTTCCGCCGGGGGCTGACCCCCGCCCAGCGGCTTGCTTACACGTCGACGCCCCTATTCTGGCTGTTTCCGATCTCGCGGCTGATTTTCATGACGGCCCCTGCGCTTTACGTGTTCTGCGATCTGCAGATCTACAACGCATCGCTGCGTGAGTTTTTCGCCTACACGATGTTCTTCCTCATCTCCAACGTGCTGGCGCAGAACCTGATCTACGGCCGGGTGCGATGGCCATGGGTGTCAGAGGTCTACGAATACGTGCAGTCTCTGCATTTGACGGGCGCGATCGCATCCGTCCTGCTGAACCCGCGCAAACCTTCATTCAAAGTAACCGCTAAGGGCCAAACGCTGGAGCATGGTCATCTTTCACCACTGGCGTGGCCGTTTTTCATCAGCTTTGCGGGTCTGGCTGCGACCACAGGCTTCGCGCTTTGGCGCATCTTCGTGGAAGGCGTTGCCGATGAACTTCTATTGATCGTAACGGCGTGGTCGATCTTCAATCTCGTGATCGGCGGGATTGCACTTGGAGTTGTGACGGAGCGCCCCGAACGCCGCCGCCACCCCCGGGTTGCGACGAATGCCCCTGCACGACTTCACCTTGCTGATGGAACATCGCGCGAGGCCCGTCTGTTGGATTGCTCGTCAGGCGGTACGCAGGTGGCCATCGTGGGTGGCCCTGTTGCTGCGGGTCCGGTGACGTCCGGTCAGCGCGCACGGTTGGAAGTGCTTGCAAAACCAGATGCGACCTCTGGGTATTATTTCGATGTCGATATCCGCAGCACTCGAGGTTTAGGCAACAACACGAGGCTTGGGCTCGCCTTCGATGATCTGTCAGCAACCGATCGTCGTGCCCTGGCCACCATTAT
>JBCCRF010000077.1:0-10420 GCA_039208305.1 Pseudomonadota bacterium | reverse complement strand
GAAGGCCACAATGCCGACAATCTGATGCGCGCTATCGACCAGCTTGTCAGTTTCCTACCGGTCCCAGCAGAGGGCAGTGCAATGAGCGAACGGGCGTCGGTGCATTAGACATCCGGTCGGCAGGAGGGAGCGTCGAAACACCAGTAAGCGAATGTGGAAACCGAGGTCCCCCAATGCAGATCACCCGACAAACTAACCTCGTTCTGAGATTGCTGATGTACTGCGCGGCGCGTGAGGAAAGCGTGCGCTTGTTGGACGTCACATCCTTCTATGGCCTCTCGGAAACGTTCATGCAGAAGGTTCTGCAGACGGCCCGTAAAAACGGGTTCGTCGAAACCACTCGCGGACGTCATGGCGGTATCGTGCTGGCTCGCGCGCCCGCCGAGATCACCGTTGGCGAGGTGGTGCGAGCCGTCGAAGATCGTTTCGAGATGGCCGAGTGTTTCGGCGAAACTACTTCATGTCCACTGGAACGGACTTGCGGCCTCAACGGTGTGTTTCACGAAGCGCTGGACGCGTTTCTATCAGCCCTCGACAGGCATACGATTGCTGACATCACCAACAAACGCGGCAATATCAATGTTCTGGCAACGCTGGATGCCCTCACGCGCGAGCCGCTGCAGAAACGTGCCGAAAAAACAAAGCATTGAGCGGCAGACTGTCGTTGTTCCAGCACAAATGCAGCTCAGCGAACCCTAACGGGGATTGCCATTCGCCATCTTGAGCGTCCCGCTTCTCTTGGTATGGGCGGAAACGGCGCAGCTCTACGGACTGCTTGCACAACCTTCTGGTCGACAGAGCGGTTGCCGGAGCTTTTCGATATCCTGATAGACGATACGCTGCCATTGCGGCCGATGGTGAAGGACACGGTGGCCGATCCCCTGCTTCCGCTCCGGCTCAAGCGACGAGAGATGCGCGATCGGACCTTGCCGGGATAGTTTCTCACCGCCCGGGAGTTCCGGTTCGCTCCGCGTCCCGTGTTGCGCGAGGTTGTCCGTTCAGCACGGCCCTGGGTTTTCTGTCGCGAGCGAGCGCGGTCTAGGCGTGCTTTCTCGCGGGCTTGGCGGGCGGATGAGCGTCTGGCCTGTTCCTGACGCTGTCGACGCGCTTCGGCCCGGCGCTCGCGCCGTTGGCGGGCGCGCTGGCTTTGGGTCTGGCGGGTGTCGCGCCGTTGCGTGCGTTCCGGTTGCGCCTGACGCTGGGTGCGGGGCTGGCTGCGAGGTTGAACCCTTGGTTGAGCTTGGGCCGTCAAGGCCGGTCGCGGGGTCGGCACGGTCATGGGGATCACAGGCATAGCCGTGTCCTCCACTTCCACGGCTTCCGCGCTGGGCGCTGTCGGCTGGGTGGGCGCGATGGTATCAAGTTCGGTCGGTGTTGCAGGAGCAGCTATGACGGGTTCGCTCGTGACAGGTGGCGTTTCCACCATCATGGCCGTTTGTGTTTCCGTGGGCTGCACCTCCTGTTCTGGCTGCGAAGGGCCTGCGCTGTCAGTGGTGTAGACGGCCTGAGTATCCGGCGCCGTTTGTGCGGTTGGGGTTTCGGCCTGCTCCTGCACAGTTTCCTGTGCCGTTTCCGTCTGCACCTCTGTGACTTGGGTCTCGGATGGCGTGGTCTCCTGCGCCTCATCCGCTGCTGTTGGCTCGGTCTGATCGGTTGTCTCGGTCACCGCTTCGTCTTCGACCGGCGTATCGGCCTCGCTCTGGGAATCGATCTCCGGCGCGTCTTCGACCGGAGCGAGGGCAACCGGTTCGCTCTCAGCCTGCTGCGTCTCCTCCACATCCTCCTCGACCACCGATTCTGCGGTCTGGTCTACTTCGGCAATATTGGCTGCATCGCCGAACATTTCATCGGTCTCAACAAATTGCGCGACCTTTTGTGCATCGGGAATATCGATGACCTGCTCGGGCGCCGGGTAAAGAATGCCCAGGTGGATGGCGATCGCCATCAGAAACGCCGCTACCATGCCGCCGCGCGCGCCGATCATCGTGTGCGCTCAGTGATCAGTTCCACCTGTCCCGCACCGGCGCGGCGCAGCTGACCCATGATATCCAGCAACTGCCGCGCGGGCAGGTTCTGGTCGGCCAACACGCGGATGGGCTTCGGATCGCCCTTTTCGCGTGCGGCGACAAAGGCGGACAGCGTTGTCGGCTCAGCGCGGTTGTACAGCCGTCCCACAGCATCAATCGCCAGAGCGTCCGGTGGGGCGGTCGGCGGTGCATTCTCGCTGGTGATATTGGTGAGCTCCGGCGGTGTGGGCGGCGACAGCGTTCCCGCGATCAGGAAGAAGATCAGCATCAAAAACACGATGTTGATGAGCGCGATTGTCGGCTCGGCCTGACGGCGTGGTTTGGAGGGGGCGAGGCGCAGCATGACCGCTAGCGTCCCACCGATACGGCAAGACCCGAGGCCCGTGCCTGCTCCATCGCCGCCACAAAGCTCTGGGAGGTGGCCTGATCGTCCACGAGGACCAGCAGGCTTTCGCTACCACCGGCGCGAAGCTCCTTTAGTATGGACCCTAGATCGGTCGGTGCTGCCGTCTCGCCGTTGACCAGCACCCGGTCGGCCTTCACCGACAGGATGACGTCCGGCTTGCGAACAGCCGCATTGCCGCCCCCCGGCGTCGACAATTCGACACTGCCGAAGCGGCTGAAGGTAGAAGACAGCATGAAGAACAGCAGCAGCAAAAAGATCACGTCGATCAAAGACGTGAGCGACAGCCTGCGGGCAGCGGGGGGCGGAACATCAAGTCGCAAGGGCCATCTTCCCCGCGAGGGCTGTTGCTACGCTTTCATCTGTTGTCGGTTTGCTCTGCAAGGGTGACAGCACCTTCGACACGAGCTGTTCGATGGCGATGCGCTCATCGTCAATGCGCGATTCAAGCCAGGAAAGTGCAAGCGATGTTGGCATTGCCACGGCCAGTCCAACAGCGGTGGTCAACAGCGCCACCCAGATCCCGCCGGCAAGGATCGACGGGTCCACGGAACTGCCCGCACCCTGCAACTGTCGGAAGGCTTCGATCATGCCCAGCACCGTTCCGAACAGGCCGAGCAGCGGGGCAACCTGCGCAATGGAGTCCAGCAGCCGAAAGCCTGAGCGTAACTCGTGCAGCCGCGCGGTGGCCTCAAGCGCGACCACTTCCTCCAAGGCGCTGCCTGCTGCGGATGAGCCGCTCAACTGCATGGCCTTGGCCACTGAGCGCGCTGTTGCACTGCGACCAGAGGCTGCCCGTTCCATGGCCGCCTTGCGCTGCCCTGCTTTCCACAGTTCGATTGCAGCGTTGGCCGTCACCGGTCGCCCAACGCGATACATGAAGTACTGCACGACCTTGAAGATGATGGTGGCGAGCGAGATCACCGACAGGATCAGCAAAATCGCTACCACAGGTCCGCCAAGCGCGATAAAGTCACGCGCGCCATCCATGGCCGACATGATCATACCATCGCCGCTCATTGTCCGAACGCCACATCTGTGCGGTTGGCTGTGGCCAGCGCAGCATTACAATCGATACCATCCGCCTCGCAGCGAGACGCTTCGTTGACAAGAATGCGACCGATCTGCTCGCAAGGCGTGCCGGCGAGATCGAAACGGCGCACAACGGTTTTGTCCACGGCGAGCGACCCGAAATCGAATTTGGTCATGCGGCTGACGCCGCCTTCGGTATCGAACAGCACGACTTCGTAGCCGAGCCCACCGATTGCCTTCCCTGTGCGATTATTGGCTACGAAGGTCACACGGCAATTGCCGTTTTGCGTCGCCAGCTTGTTCAACTCGAGCTTCAAATCGGTTCGCGCAATTTCAGCTGCATCTTTTTGCGCGTAGGCTGAAACTGCCAGAATTGGGGTCGACGCAAGAGCACATATCAAAGCGAAAAGTCTGTTCATGGCAAAGACCTGTTTAAGCGTGGTTTGTCGGTTGGCCGGGGTTTCGCGCGTTCACGAAAGCTGAGCCGAATGGGGAAGGATGAAAGGCACGTCACCTGTCGGCGGTTGGCCGACGGTCAGATCGCATTCGAAGACGCGAGACACGTTCTCTGACGTCATACATTCGCGCGCTGGCCCGTGGGCAATGAGGCGCCCGGAATTCATCATGAAGACCTGATCGGCAAACATCGCCGTGAGGTTGAGATCGTGCATGACCGCGATGACACCGCCGCCTGCCGCTGCAAACTGTGCGGCCAGTTGGAGGATTTGAATCTGGTGGCGGATATCGAGACTGGAGACGGGCTCATCGAGCAGCAGCCACTTCGCGCCATGCTGCGGATTGGGATCGCCGATCTGGAACAGGACGCGGGCCAGCTGTACCCGCTGCATCTCACCGCCTGACAGCTCAGCATAACGCCGCCCGGCAAAATCCTTCAGGCCAACGCGGGACAGCAGTTCCGTGAGCAGGCGTTCCTGTTCTGCGCGTCCGCCCTCGTGGGATGAGGCCGCGCCGTTCAACATGACGACCTCGCGCACCGTAAAGGGGAAGGCGACGTAGCTGGCTTGAGGGAGTACCCCCCGCAAAGCCGCCTGTTGCGAGGCCGTCAGGCCCGACACCTCTTTTCCTGCGATTGTGACGGAGCCGAGATAAGGCAATTCGCCTGCCAGCGCGCGCAGCAGGGTTGTCTTGCCGGAACCGCTCGGACCCACGACGGCGGAAAACGATCCGGCGTTGGTCTCAAGCGTTACGCTATCGACGATGGTTTTGCCGCCGAGCATGACCGAAAGATTGTCCAAGACGACCATTTCAGCCCATCCCCGCGAGGCCGCGTCGGCTCATCAAGATCCAGAGGAAGAAGGGCGCGCCGATCAGTGCCGTCACAACGCCGATGGGCAGTTCCGCTGGAGCGACGATGGTTCGGCTGATGGCATCGCAGATCAGCAGCAGGGCAGCACCCAAGAGGGCACTTGCCGGAAGAAGGGTGCGGTTGTCAGGCCCCATGAACAGGCGCAGCAGATGGGGCACGACAACCCCAACGAAACCGATGCCACCACTGGCGGCGACTGCAGCACCTGTTGCGGCTGCAACGGCGATGATGGAGATGCGCTTGAAGATCTGCACCGGAATACCGGCATGGTGGGCTGCCGCTTCGCCCAAGGCGAGGGCGTTGAGCCCGCGAGCAAGGAAAGGTGCGCTCGCCATAGCCAGAATGATGATGGGCGCGACGGCCAAACACTTTTCCCAGGTCGCACCGGCGAGTGAGCCGAGACCCCAAAAGGTCAAATCCCGCAATTGCGCATCATCGGCGAGATATATGAGGATGCCACTTGCGGCACCTGCAAATGCGGCAAGCGCAATGCCGCCCAACAAGAGGGTCGCAATCGATGTTTGTCCGCCGCGCGTGGCCAGTCTGTAGAGCAGCATCGTCGTGAACAATGCGCCAAAGAAGGCCGCGAGTGGCACTGCGAAGATGCCGAGCGGCAGGATGACCGGGGCCAACACGCCGGTGCCCAGCACGATGACGGTAATCGCTCCCAAACCTGCGCCGGACGATACGCCGACAATGCCGGGGTCGGCCAAAGGGTTACGGAACAAGCCTTGCATGATCGCACCTGACACGGCGAGCGATGCCCCCACCAATATGCCCATGATGACGCGGGGCAAACGGATGGATTCGATGATGATCAGATCTCGCGCTGCGATATCCGTGCCGGTGAAGAAGCTGCCGAAGTAAGACAAGACCATGCCAAATCCGGTGCCGGACGGTCCGATGGACAGCCCAGCAATGACAGAGACAAACAACCCGAATGTGAGAAACCAAATGGTGCGAAGCGCCAGCGGTCGGCGATCACCTTCTCCCGCCGGTGCCATGGAAACCGGCCAGCAGGTTGCACGATTGACAAGGGAGCCAAGATACATGGTTCAATTCGCCGCCGCTCCAGCCTTGTAGAGGGCTTTGTAGAGGTCTGTGGCGGCAGCCGGTGTACGCGGACCGAAGCCGAGCAGATACAGACCGTCCATCTTGATGAGTGCCTTGCTGGCGGCAGCCGGCGTTTGCGAGATCGCAGGGTGGGCGAACAGCTCGTCCGCATCTGCTGAATGGTCGCCACCGCGTGCCATCATCAGGATCGCGTCCGGTGCCGCCGTGATGATCGCTTCTTCGGACAGCGCCTTGTAGCCGCTAAATTCCTTGATCGCATTTTGTGCACCAGCGAGCTTCAAGATGCCATCAGCGGCTGTGTCGACGCCCGATGCCAGTATCTTTCCACCCGACATGGAGAGGATGAACAGCACGCGCTGTGGCTTTTCGATGGTTGCAGTTTGCGCCGCCAGATCACTAAAAGCGCTGCGGGCCGACGCAGACATCGTCGCTGCTTTATCTTCGACATTCAAAGCCTGCCCGACGCCCTCGATCTTGCTGACAACACCAGCAGCATCGTAGGTCTCGGGCAGGGATACGAATTTCACCCCAGCCGATTTCAACACGGTCACCGCTTCTGGCGGCCCAGCACCGTCCAGGGTTACGATGAGGTCGGGATCGACCGACAGGACACCTTCTGGCGACAGCCGACGAATGTACCCGACATCCGGTAACGCGGTGACAGCTTCCGGAAACAGGCTCGTGCTGTCACGGGCGATCAACCGATCAGCCTCGTCAAGTTGATGAATGATTTCAGTGACCGAACCGCCGATGGAAACGATGCGCTGCGCTTTTTCCTCAGCCCAGACGGCAGCGGTAAACAGCGGTGATGTCAGGAGAAAAGCGGACAGAAATGTTGTGGCTTTGGTCCAGCGGTTTGAGCGTGTCATCTGATTGCTCCCTCAAGCGAATTCCATGCGCCGGTGGCGCGGCAGGCCTTCGACGATATCGCGCCAGCCGATTCTTTCGTCCTGCCCTTCGATGCGTTTGCCGAAGAACTGGATGATGAGATCGCCTTTTGCGTCGTAGGCTTCGATGGATGTGACGTGGCCCTTGTCCGTCGGCTTGCGTACGGCCCAGGCTTGATCGATGTGGTCCATCCGCAGATGCAGGTGGAAGGTCGGGTCCATCACATTCAGCCATGGCCCCATGGGCTTTACATTGCGGATTGGACCCGAATGAATTTGGATGCAGCCTCGGCTTCCAACAAAACACATGATCGGCAGGTCTTCATTAGCCGATAGGCGCAACATCGCAGCGACGCCATCATTGTGGATCGGCCAGGCCATATCCTCACCGATGGTCTCCACCGCCTGCAGACGTGACAGGCCGAGCTTGCGCAGGATCATGACGAACTGGTGTGTGTCGGTCATCTTCTCCCAACGGCTGCGAAGATCGGCAGCAACCGAAGCCGGATTATCATGCGTTTTCGTCGCTTCGGCCGGTTCTGTGGAAACCGTATCGCTTTGATCGTCAGCTTCCAGCGGGTCGAGAAGTGCGGTCCACGCTTTCAGATCGGTGGCATTGCGGCCATGAATTTTATGGACAGCATCACCGGCAGCATCAAAGATCTGTAGACTACGGTGTTCGCCACCGTCGGTGCGTTTCACCACCTCGAAGGCATGGCGAAAATGCTTCGGGAACATGCGGGTGTCGACCTGCGCTCCCAGCATCATTGAGGCGTGACGACCGCCGTAATACTTGTCGTAGACACCGATTTTCTCATGTACGGCGCTTTCATTGCGAGTGAGAGCCATGACCTCTCCAACGCTTTCAAGGCCACCGAAAATCGCATCCATGTCGATCTTGATGCGGCGCGTTTGGCGACCACATGACGCGGCCACCAGTTCCGCCTCGGACACGCCAAGGGTGTGGGCGAGGTCACGTTCGCGCATCTTCGGGTATTGCTCACGGGCGGCGCGGATGGCCGCTGCGTCCGGTCTCGGTGACTGGGTCATCGGCGCCCCTATTTATTGAGAATGAGTTTGCCTTGTCGGGTAATCTTCAAGCGATAGACCGCCTCGGCATGGGTGATTTCGATTTCGTTTGATTGGCCGAACAGGTCCACACTGTCGAAGCGACGCTTGTTCATGTCGTCTTCGTTATGGGTCTGGATCGGTGATGGTGAAGAGGGTGTCGCCACAGGCTCCGGGGCTCCCTTGTCACCTGGCTCGCTTCTGCGCTGGCTTGGCGTTTACTAACTCGTTTATGTTGACTCTGATAGTCCAGAATTCTAGGGATCGCAATAGTGGAGTTTAATTGTCCTAATTAAACCTGCCATCAAGATGCCAGCGAGCCGACGCCAGCCAGCAGATTCAGATAACGGCTGACTGAGGAGTCAAGTTATGGGGGCATCCCGATTTTTTCACGCTGCGCTGATGCGCAGTGCAAGCACAACTGCGTTGGGCGCAGCCATCCTGGTTTCACCAATCGCAGCAGCACAGGACGCAGGAGACGGGGCAGTCACGCGCCTTCAGACCATCGTTATTGGCGCGGGCGAAGCGAAAGTGGCGGTCGATACACCGCAGGCGGTTACGGTCATTGATCAGGAAGGCATCGATCAGGCCCAGCCAACGACAGTCGGCGACCTGTTCGACGACGTTCCCGGGGCGACGACATCCGGTTCCGAGCGCGTGTTGGGCGAGAGCTTCAATATCCGCGGGGTTGGTGCCGGTGAGGACCAGGCCGACGAAGGGCGCTTCATCATCAGCGTCGATGGCGTTGACAAAAACTACCAGCAATATCGTCTGGGCGGCTTCTTTACCGACCCTGAACTTTACAAGCGCGCTGAGATTTTGCGTGGGCCAGCGTCGTCAACGCTTTACGGCTCTGGTGCTCTGGCAGGTACGGTACTTTTTGTGACGAAAGACGCGTCCGACTTCCTTGAAGACGGTCAGACGCGCTCGGTTCGCTTCAAAACGAGCTACGATACCAACGGCAACGGATTCCTCGGTTCGACAACCGCTGCATGGCGCCCGACGGAGAACGCGGAGTTCCTGCTGTCCGGCAGCTTCCGCCGCGCACAGGACTACGAGGACGGTAGCGGTAACGAGATTGATGCCGATTTCGAAAGCTTTTCTGGCCTTGCCAAAACCACGCTCTATTTCGGCGAAGGCAACGAGCAGTCGCTGCGCTTTTCCTATCAGCGATGGCAAACAGAGGCTGAAAACCAGCAATACGCGCAGACCGTGAACAGCGCCGGTTTTGGTCGGGTTGACCGCGAGGTCGAGGATGAGACCTTTATCGTCAACTACGCTAACCCGGCGTCCGGCAATGACTGGATCGATTTCGAGGCGCAGATTTCCTATTCGGACACGCTGAACATGGAGCGCAATGCGACAACCTTTTTCTTCGGTCCCGGTCCTGGCGTCCAATTTTTCCCCGATGCGGATTTCCGGTACGCGACCCTGCAGGCGAAGGCACAAAATACGTTCCGCAGCAGTGGTGAGACTTGGGAGAACTTCCTAACCGTCGGTGTGCAATATATCGGCCTCGACCGTGACGTCGCGCTGCGCAGCACTGGAGCGCAAGCGGAAGGGAGAGACGAAAAATACTCCATCTTCGCCCAGAGCGAATTTACCTGGGACGAAAAGCTGACTGTTATTCCCGGGATGCGCATCGACTATCGCCGTCTGGAGCCGGATGCCAGCGTGATCAATGGCTTTCCAAACGGTGCCTCCACCATCACTGACACAGCATACTCACCGAAACTTGCGGCCCTGTATCGCTTAAATGACAATTTCAGCGTTTTCGGCAGCTACGCCCATACGCAGCGTTTGCCCACCCTGGACGAGGCGTTCGACTTCCGCACCGGCTTCATTCCGGGCACACGCGACGTGCTGGAAAAGGAGAAATCCAATAACTTCGAACTAGGTTTTGCGGTCGTCGGAGATGATGTGTTGCTGGATGGCGATGTCGTTCAGTTCAAGACAACGGCGTTCCACAACGATATTCAGGACTACATCTTCCGCAGTCCGGTGGCTCAGACGGCAAGCCCACGTGCCGGTCGGCCCTTTGCAGGGCCCGGCACGGCTTTCGTGAATATCGGCGACGTCCGGTTCTACGGTATCGAGGTGGAAGCGGCCTATGCGTCCGACACCTGGTTTGCCTCTCTTGGTGCCTCAATCATCCGAGGCGACGATAAGGACAACTCGATTTCCGACAGCGGTGATCTCAACACCGTCCCACCGGATGAGCTGTTTGCGACCGTCGGTTACAAGCTGCCCGATACGGGCATGTCCTTCGGTTGGAAAAGCCGCTTCGTTGCCGCGCAGAACGATGTCTTTGGCAACACCGTTGGTCGTCTTAGTCAAAGCCGCCGCCCGTCCAGCGGGTTTGCGACCCACGGCGCTTTCTTCAACTGGATACCCGAAGACGGTGCCTTCCGCGGGCTGGAATTCCGCGCAAGTGTCGAAAACATCTTCGACAAGCAGTATCAGGAATTCCTGTCCAACGACCCGGGACCGGGCCGCACCTTCAAATTCAGTCTTGTGAAGTCTTTCGGAAGCTGATCGGCTTGCCCCCTTCGCCTCGTGTCTTGGGTGGGGCGAAGGGGGCAACTTGCGGAGGTCACAGAAT
>JBCCRF010000076.1:0-10499 GCA_039208305.1 Pseudomonadota bacterium | reverse complement strand
TTCCATTGCAGCTTCACATGGCCTCCGGTCACGGGCAGCGTTGTGGTATCGCCATCGTCATTGGCGAAGGTGACGGTACCCGCCTCGCCATCCACCTCGCAGGGCACATAGAGCACTTTGCCTGAGGCCGGTGAGATGGGAAGGAAAGGTGAATAGGTCGCGCGCCGCTCCTCCCCAAGCGTCGGCAACATGATGGCGAGGATATCGTCATTCTTCCGAGCGGCTGCCTTCAGCGCGTCGTCGAACTTGCCGGACGTGTAATAATCCGTTGCCGAAGCGAATTCGTAGTTAAAGCCGAAACGATCCAGGAACGCCCGCAAACGTGCGTTGTTGTGATGACCGAAGGAGCCATGGTCCTGACCATCTTCCTCCGCAAATGGATCGGGCACCTGCGTGAGCGGTTTGCCCAGATGCTGCTCCAGCATATCGCGGTTCGGCACGTTGTCCGGCACTTTCCGCATCCCGTCCATATCATCGGAGAAACAGATCAGCCGCACCGGCACCGCGTCCCGCGTCAACAAGCGGAAAGCATTGATGACCATCGTGGTGCGCGCCACCTCGCCAAACGTGCCGATATGCGGCAGGCCGGAAGGACCATAACCGGTCTCGAACAGAACTCCATGGTCTGGATAGCCGCTCTTGCTGTAACGCTTGACGAGTTTGCGCGCCTCCTCAAACGGCCACGCCTTGGAGGCCTCGGCCGCCTGCACCAGATCGTCGGTAATGGTGAGCGGGGAGAAGGAGGAATTGGGCATATCGGGTCCGGTCGGGACGGTGAGTTCGTTCGCTCGCGGTGGTATGGGCGAAGCTGCTATCGGTCAACCGGCGCGATGGTGCATAAGAAGCCGCATGTTGCGTCTTGAAACCGACAGATGCCCTGCGATACTGGCCACCGATGCATCATCCGGAAAGCTTCATCATGAACCCGATCTCCGCTCCAGACACTCTCGTCTACATCATGGTATCGGTTTCCGCCGTGGACAGCGAAATGCGTGAGACGGAGATGCTGCGCATCGGAAATATCGTCAAAACGCTGCCTGTCTTTGCTCACTATGGCCCGGACCGGCTGGTGGAAGCTGCGAAGGCCTGTCGCGATATTCTGCAGGCGGATGAAGGTATGGACGCCATCCTGCAAATCGCAGGGCAACTGCCGGAACATTTGCACCCGACTGCCTACGCGCTCGCGACGGAAATTGCCGCTACCGACCGCAGCGTGTCGCCTGAAGAAGTGCGCCTGCTGCAACTGCTGCGCAAACACCTCAAGCTGGATCGCCTGACAACCGTCGCGCTGGAAACTGCTGCGCGGGCACGCCACCAGACCGAATAGGAAAGTCTAGCGCGCGGCCCAATCGTCGGCCTTCCGCCCGACAATGTCTTGGATCGAACCAGCGCCGTCGGCTTTCAAGCGCTTCGACAGACCACGAAGGATCTGCGCCGGAAGCCCCGGCCCGGCATAGATCATGCCGGTATAAAGCTGCACCAGCGACGCGCCTGCCTCCATCTTCTGCCACGTCGTTTCGGCGTCCCGCACACCGCCAACGCCGACCAACGGTATGGTCTTGCCTATCCGTTGATACATCTGCGCCAGCCGCTTGGTGGACAGATCGAACAGAGGCGTGCCGGACAGGCCGCCCGCCTCGTCCTTGTCTCGGGAGCGCAAACCCTCGCGGCCCAAGGTGGTGTTGGAGACGATCAACGCATCGATACCTGATCCTTCAAGTGCTTTGGCAATGGCGTCCAATTCGGTCTGATCGAGATCAGGTGCAATCTTCAGAAAGAGCGGCTTGTGGCCATGGGACTCTGTCTCGCCATCCCGCGCTTCGCTCACACGCGCCAACAAATCGGCCAACGGATCAGCCCCTTGCAGCGCACGCAGTCCCGGCGTGTTGGGCGATGAGATGTTGACCGTGAAATAGTCAGCAAGATGCGCAAACGCCGCGATACCCATCACATAGTCAGTGGCAAAATCTTCGCTCAACTTGTTGGCGCCGAGATTGATGCCACGCAGGCCGACCTTCGGCCGTCCCCGTTCTTCCAACCGTTCGCGCACCACCGCATGGCCCTCGCTGTTGAAACCGAGGCGGTTGATGACCGCATCATCTTTCACCAGCCGGAAAACGCGCGGCTTCGGGTTACCCGGCTGCGGCTTCGGCGTGACGGTCCCGACCTCTGTGTGACCGAAGCCCATGGCGAGCAGAGCGGCAGAGGCTTGTCCACCCTTGTCGTACCCCGCCGCCATGCCGATGGGGTTGGCGAAATGCAGCCCGGCCACTTGCACGGCAAGCTTTTGGTCATAGGCGGGATCGAAGCGCGGGTGCAGTCCGGATTGCAAAGCGGCGACGGACAGGCCGTGCGCTTTTTCCGGATCGAGGGAGAACAGCGCCGCGCGGCCAAAGGCATTGAAGAGGCCGGTCATTGCGCGTTCATTTCATCATCCGTCGGCATGATGGGATTGCCGGTTTCATCCTGTGCCAATTCGAACTGTGCGGTTGCGAGTGCCGGGTCCAGTGTTGCGTAAAGGTGGGGTAACAGATCCCCACCGCGCGACGGCTCCCATTTCAACTCATCACCAAAACTGTCAACATCGAAAGCCACCAACAGCAGATCGGACTGACCTGCAAAGTGTTTTTCCAAAGTCTCGCCAGCCTGCTCTGCGGTGGAAAAGTGGATAAAGCCGTCCGTGTGATCCACCGGCGCACCGGTGAAGCAACCCTCCTCCACCGCGTCCTCCCATGCGGTGCGGTCGACGATCTTGTAGATGGTGGTCATGCAGTGTCCTTGCGATTGGCAGCCTCGTTTAGAAACGAGTCGATCCGGGCGTTGCTCGCCTGTGCAATATCGAGATGGCGAAAGGACTGGAAGACGTGAACGCCGCCCGGTGTCACATCAAGTTCTGCATTGCCGTTGGCAGCGTGCCAGCGGGTTGCCATCAGCAACGTGTCGTCGAGGAGCAAGTCTTTCGTCCCGACGCTGAATAGCGCCGGTGGCATATCGTGCAAGGCCGCGAAGAGCGGTGAGATGACAGGGTCGCGCGTGTCTTCGCCACCTGCAAGAAACGTGCTCACGAAATTTGCCATGTCGCGGCTTGCGAGCACCAGCCGCTCACTACCCCAGTTCCGGCAACTCGCCGTCAGCCCGAGATCGTAGACACCCGCCGTCAGGTTGGCAGCGCAGAAGCGTCCGCCGAGCCCAGCATCTCGCAGGCGCAGCAGTGTCAGAACCGAAAGATGCGCGCCCGCGCTCTCGCCGCCAATTGCCATGATGGTATTGGGCAACTCATGTTCCGCTTCCAGCAAAAAACGGGCGGCATCGAAACAGTCATTCGGTCCGGCCGGATAGGAATATTCCGGCGCAAGACGATACTCCACCGACACGCAGCCGAGGCCGGTGGCATCGGCGATGTCCTGAAGCCGCTCGTCCTGCGCGTTGGCCGCCCCCAGCATCCAGCCACCGCCATGGATATGGAGGTAAAGCCCGCGCATGGGCCGCTCTACCGGCTCGATCAGCCGCAACACCACATCGCCATCTCCATCTGCGCGGGGCGCAAGCAACGTTCGGGCGCGAGGGCATTCCGCCTCCAGCGGGAACGGGCCCTTGCCCTTCAGCCGATTGGTCCGCACCTGCGCGGCGGGGACTGACCACATGTCGGGGCTTACGCTAATCGTCTCCAGCAGCTCACGGTTGAACGCGCGGATATGGTCCGGGATCGCTTCGTCACGAAACAGTGCCGGGTTAATGGTTAAGCTCACGCGGCGGCCTCACGCTTGCGGCGCTGGGCGGGGAGCACGCTCCAGGCCGCTGCAAGCGACGTGAGCGCAATGGTCAATGCCAGACCCGCGCCGCCAGACACGACGAGGCCCATGGGCGCATCAACAAAGACGACCAACATCCCTGCCGTCAGCCCCGCCCCGCACAGGCCCGCTGCGCTGGCGGCCAAGGGCGGTACGGTAGACAGCCAGATGGTCGCAAACAGCGGCACGAACAGCCCCGCAGCCGCCAGCGCCAATGCGATGCCCAGCGCCAGTTGCGGCGGCACGACTTTCACTTGTGGCACCACAATGAGCGCGGCCAATAGCCCAATCGTCAAACAGCGTGTCGCGAACATCGACCGCAAACCGGGGTCGAGATTGCGCGCGCGGCGCAAGGTCCGTGCCAGCGATCCCGCCAGCACGAAAAGAGTCACCGCCAACGCGTTGAGCGCCAGCAAGACCAGGCCGATGACCGGCAGCGCTGCCAGCACCGGCTGCTGGCGCAGAAGCGTAGCAAGCTCCGGCCACACAGGCCGTGTGCCAACCAACCCTAGCGACAGCGCAACAGCACTGAGCATGAGAAAGATCACCAGACCACTCCACGCCCGGCATTCCTGCGCCCGTAGCGGCCTTGGATTAAGGGCGGTGCGCGCCAGCGCATGGGGCAGAGCCGCAAAGCCGAGACTGGCCAGCAACCAAGCAAGAAGCCCTTGAGCATAGGTCATGCCACGATCCGGCCCGGACATGGAGACCGCAGCCCAGGAATGGTCGGCAAGTGCAACCGTTCCCGCCTCTGGCGCGAGCGCTCCCAGCCAGCCATCGAAGAAGCCGGTGGCGATGGCAGGCACCAGCAGGCATAGCGCAATCACCATCACCAGTGCACCGTTAACCACGGCCAACGCCCGCCATCCCCCCAACACGGGTGCGGCCACCACGATGCCGATCAGCGCATAACGGACCATGTCATTCTGCAAGGGCGGCACAGATGCCTGCAGCGCATCAAACAGAGCTTGCAGCGCGGCATATTCAGCGACCGACAAGGCCGCCAACACGCTGCCGGAGATGACCATGGTCATCAGCGCCACGACCCGCGCTTCACCGACACCCAGCGCGCGCACCCCCATGAACCCGGTGAGGGTTGCCATCTGCGCGCGTTGGAAGATCGGCACAAATAAAACGGCTTGGATCACCATTCCCGTGATAAGCGCAGAGACCAACACCGACTGCTGCCCCGGCGGCATGCCGAGCACTGTGAGCAGAAAGGCTGCCCCCACGAAGTCCGACGCGCCGCCTATGCCCAGCACACTGGGGTCCAGCTTGCGACCGGCGAAGAAAAAATAGGGGCTCGACAGCGTTGTGCCCGCCAACACGATGGCGAGCACGAGCAGTCCCAGCGCCACGCTGAGCACAGACAGGCCAGTGCCCAGTGGCAAGCCAAGCCGATCGAGCAGCATCAGCACCACGATAGCACCCAAAAAGGCAACGCCAGAAAACCACTGTACCACCAGCGCGCGGCGGCTGGTGTTCAATTCCCGCGCGGCACTTTTCATAGCAGATCGTCCACATCGGCCCCGCGGATGGGGTTGAGCGGTTGCAACGGTTCACCGTCAGCGCGCATGTCGATGCGTTCCTGCAGGCGAATATGGATACCGATGGCCAGCAACCCGGCAAGCGGCAGGATGGTGAAAATGAAGAAGCCACCCTGCGCCAGCCCGCGACCGCTGATGATGGCCCAGATCGAGAGCACCGTTATACCGGTGATGACGACCGCTGCATTGAGTGCGGAAGGTCGCCACCAGTTGATACGCCTGCGCCGCGACGCGCTGCTGCGCCGCTCCGGCAAGCGTCGCAGGCGCATCCACAGGCTTGTCTCGGCTCTGTCGCGATCGAAGGCTTTCATGGCCGCTGTGATGCCGGATGCGCCGTTGACGCGCAAGCAAAACACCTGTCGGCAACAGCTCCTCCCCACCCTATCACGCCACCGTCTGGACGACCGTGGGCGGGTCCGCTATCGCCTCTTTATCTGATCGTTTGCCGGAATATCCTCTATGCCCAGCCCATCCCCACTTTTCGACCTCACAGGAAAGACTGCTCTCATCACCGGTTCGTCACTCGGTATCGGGCGGGGCCTGTCGAAAGGCATGCACGAAGCGGGCGTGACGATTATCGTCAACGGACGCAATGCGGAGCGTCTCAAGACCGCAGCCGACGAATTGCGCGCGGAAGGCGCAACGGTGCACGAACTGCCCTTCGATGTGACGGACCATGCCGCGGCGAAAGCAGCCATCGATGGCTACGAAGCCGATCACGGCGCCATCGATATTCTTATCAACAATGCAGGCATGCAGCACCGGGGCCCGCTGGAGGATTTCGATGCGGCAGCGTTTGAAAAAATCGTCACAACCAACATAACCTCGGTCTTCAATGTCGGCCAAGCGGTCGCCAACCACATGATCAAGCGCGGTGAAGGCAAGATTATCAACATCTCGTCGGTGCAGGCAGCGCTGGCCCGTCCGGGCATCGCACCTTACACGGCAACCAAGGGCGCGGTCTCCAACCTGACAAAAGGCATGGCGACCGACTGGGCGAAATATGGCCTGCAATGCAACGCCATCGCGCCGGGTTACTACAACACACCGTTGAACAAGGCGCTGGTGGACGATCCGGAGTTCACCGAATGGCTGGAAAAACGCACACCGGCCGGTCGATGGGGAGAAATCCCGGAGTTGGTTGGCGCAGCGGTGTTCCTGTCATCCGCTGCATCCAGCTTTGTCAACGGTCACACGCTGTTCGTGGACGGCGGCATCACGGTCACGCTTTGAGCAGGCTTCACATCGTCATGGGCGTCGCCGGTTGCGGCAAGTCCACCATCGGCCAAGGCATCGCGAAGGAGTTGGACGGCGTCTATATCGAGGGCGACGAGCTCCACCCGCAGGCCAATATCGACAAGATGAGCGCTGGCACACCGCTGCAGGACGAGGACCGCATGCCCTGGTTGACCAAGGTTGCCCATGCACTCGTCCAACACGCGAAGGAACAGGAAGGCCCGGTCTTCATCGGGTGCTCTGCACTGAAGCGCAAATACCGCGACCACATCCGCGAGAACGCGGGTGATCCGGTGATCTTCGTCTTCCTCGACGGATCGCGCGACCTGATTGAGGGCCGCATGAGCGAACGCACCGGCCACTTCATGCCGACATCGCTGCTCGACAGTCAGTTCGCCGATTTGGAACCGCCGCAGGATGATGAAGGTTTCATCCGCGTGGATATTTCACCACAACCCGACGACATTATCGCCGACGCAATCGCACAGTTGCGCTCGGCCTAGACAAGCCAAACGCGAGGGAGCCTCAGATGGCTGATAGCAAACCGAACACCGGCCTGATCGGCCTCGGCACAATGGGTGCAAACCTTGCGCTGAACATCGCCGACAATGGCTACGACCTCGCCGTCTACAACCGCACCACAGAGACGATGAGAGAGTTCATTTCCGATGCGGGTGATCTGGCCGACCGCCTGACCGGAGCGGAAACGCTGGAGGACTTCGTCGACGCCATGGCGGAGCCGCGCAACATCATCCTGATGGTCCCAGCAGGCCCCGTGGTGGACAAACAGATTGAGGCGCTACGCCCACTACTGGGCGAAGACGATCTGATCATCGACGCGGGCAATGCGAACTACGAGGACACCAACCGCCGCGCGGAAGAAGCGCAGGAGGGTCCCGGTCATTTCCTCGGCATTGGCGTATCCGGTGGCTCCGACGGCGCCCGTCACGGCCCGTCCATCATGGGCGGTGGCGACAAGGCCGCCTGGGACCGGGTGGAGCAGATGCTGCAGGCGATCTCTGCCAAACATAAGGGAACGCCCTGCGCGACTTACATGGGCAAGGGCGGCGCAGGCCATTTCGTCAAGATGGTCCATAACGGCATCGAATATGCCGACATGCAGATGATTGCGGAAATCTACGGCTTCATGCGCGACGTGCTGCAGAAGAACAGCAAGACCATTGGCGAGGTTTTCGAGAAATGGAACGAGGGGCCGCTCTCATCATACCTGATCGAGATTTCAGGCGCCGTCGCCAAGGCAGATGATCCCAAGACCGGCAAACCGATGCTGGATGTGATTTTGGATTCCGCTGGCCAGAAAGGCACCGGACGCTGGACGGCTATCGAAGCGCTGAAGATCGGCGCGCCTGTCACCGTCATCGACGCCGCCGTCGCTGCGCGAAATATGTCGGCACGCATTGACGAACGCAAACGCGGCGAAGACCTGTTCACCTCAGCCCCCCAGCGGATGGAAGGCACCGATCTCGACGTCGACTGCATGGAAAAGGCGCTGCTTGCAGGCAAGATCGCCTGCTACGCGCAGGGCTTTGCCATGCTGCAGGTTGCCTCGAAGGAATATGAATGGGACCTGCCGATGGCGGAGATCGCCAAGGTCTGGCGTGCCGGCTGCATCATCCGTTCCGCCATGCTGGACGATATGGCGAGCGCGCTGGACGGCAACGAAGACACGAACCTCCTCTTCACCGACCCCTTCACCGGCATGATGCGCGACACCCACAAGCAACTGCGCGATGTCGTTTCCCACGGTGCGCTGTGCGGCAACCCCGTGCCCGCGCTGTCCGCCGCGCTCTCCTATTTCGACACAATGCGCACGTCGCGCGGAACCGCGAACATGGTGCAGGGCCAGCGTGACTATTTTGGTGCCCATGGCTTCAAGCGGTTGGATGAGGATGGCGATGGCTTCCACGGTCCGTGGAACGATTAGGGCTAACGCAAAACCCCGCGTTCAGGCACCGCAGTTCGATAGGAGCGACGCTGACAGCTGATAGAAAGAAACTGTCAACACGCCCGAAATTCCAAGAAAACCCCGGAAAACATGGGTTTTCAACCAAAACTGGAATTTTATGGTCCAGTTTGACGCTGCGACCAGGTGTCTAAGCCCGAAACTTCCCCGCCATACCCACATTGATCTCACACGAGGCTCCCCAAACCAACCGTCTCGTTTTAGTGGAGATTAATATGGCCTATGTCGACAACGTCGGCGAATACGCACGACGCCTACCCACAATCCGTAGCTCGGATTGGTTCATTCGAATTCCTCTCGCGATCATCATTCTCGAGCAGGCTTACATCAAATTGCCCGGCTTCGTTGACCAGGCGGAGGGCTATGGACTGACACCCTTTGTATTCGGCTTGGCAGCTTTTGCCGAGTTCGCAGGCGGCCTCGCCATCCTGCTGGGCGGTCTGATCCGCAACAACTGGATGTTCGACACGCTGACCCGTCTGGGTGGTCTGGCCATTTCGATTGTCGTGGCCGGTGTGATCTACATGATATATTTTGGTCCGTTCAGCGGCTGGCAGCTTCAGGGCATGCTGCTCGCAGGAGGCTTGTTCTTCTTCATGCGCGGCAATGGCGATGTCAAAGGGCGGAGCCTGATCTAGCGCTCGACGAAGCGATACAGAGCAATGATTGCAGGGCAGGAGCAGCGATGCTCTTGCCATTTCTCTATCTGCCGTTGAAAGGGAGCCATCGTTTCAACAGCCGCAACTGAATGGTGACGACCGCCGTGGCCACCAGTGCAGCCAGTGAAATGATCCACTTGCTCCACCCTTCCATCGTGCCTTGGATCAACAGCGCATGGATCACCGTGCCAACAACGATCACCAGCGCGAGCGCGTTGTGAATGACGTTCCAGGTTCGCGGACGAAGCCGCCAGATACGGCGCAAAGCCACGAACGCGGCGGTGATGAACACCGCCCACATGGCGGCAACGCCGTAAAGAGAGAACGGCGTGGGTGAGACGAGCAGCAGCGCATCCATCACATCCATCGGGCTGGTGAAATACAATCCGCCCACATGCAGAATGACAGCCAAGACCAGAGTCATACCGGTCCAGCGGTGCCATGCCCGCGCCCTAGCAAGCGTCATATTCGGCAGATAGCCGCCCGCCAGCAGCGGCTGCACCAGCATGATCGACAGCGCGATAGCACCGGCCAAACTGGCGGTGATGTAAGCCGGGTGACGGCTGGGCAGATAGGGGCTAGCGAAAATAAGCAGTACCGGCGCGACCGTGAGCAGCGCGAGCCCGCCCCAAACCGCAAACGACCGGCTCTTCATGCCATGTCTCTAAATCGCTCAGCCGCGATCAGGCAGGCTGCAGGATGAAATCCGCTGTGAGAGTGGTGTCAGAGGCACTCGGCATCACCGGGCGCAGAAACACCGTCTCGAATGCCGGATCATCATAGGCGAGATGCGCGTGGGGCTGGCCGAAATTCGGCACGATCTGCTCCATCTCTAGCACATAGGTTCCGTCAGCCTTTGTCAGCACGCTGCCGTGGTTGCGCGGTTCCCGCTCACCACCAATCGTAGTGGCCGCCCAGATCTGAATACGCACGCCTTCCAGCGGCTCACCGGTTCCGGCCTTCAGCACTTTGCCGGACATGAAGAAACCGTCGCCCAGCTTGTCTACCAGCGGCGCGCCCGGGCGATAGTTATTGGCTCCACCGCGCATCGTCTGCGTGGGCGCGAATGCGGATTTGGCCTGCGCCGGAACGATGAGGCCGCCACTGGCAATACCAGAACCTGCGATACCAGCGCCGATGATCAAAGAGCGGCGATCGATGGTCGAAATGGTCATTCTGCGTATCCTGGGTAGAAGGCTCATTGCAGGCTGGATAGGACGCCGAAATGGCGAGATGGTGACAACAAGACTACAAAACTGACCAGGTGTGGATTGGGCCGACC
>JBCCRF010000075.1:0-10515 GCA_039208305.1 Pseudomonadota bacterium | reverse complement strand
TTTGTGTTTGGTGCGACCCGACAAGATGGATGTTCTTCTCGCTGCAGCTTTCGAAGTGGTCGACAAACATATCGGAGTTGTGAGTGTTTCGGATGCTCAAGTCATACGAGCGGACCGCTTCTGAACGGTAACCCACGAATAATAGTGGTTCGAAGAAACGCTTCGCCTGCCTGACATCCGTGCCTCCACCATCTTTCAGAGACCGATCTGCCTTCGATTTATTTGGCAAGCCAACGCTGCAAATTTTTCAGCGCTGAAGAGGCGGACCCAATATTATTTTCGGGCTCGAAGTGCCCTGAAGTCTCATCATCTCGGGTGCAGCGCTGTCCTCTGCAACTCGTTAGTTCGTATTCCAAGGCAATGCTGCTTCCCGCTTCTCTCCATCGCCACGCCCGAGGAGATGGCGGGTCTTTTCGCCTATGAGGCGGCAGACGACGTAGAAGACTGGCGTAAACAGCAGGCCGAAGATCGTGACGCCCAACATGCCGAAGAAGACTGATGTGCCAAGCGACTGGCGCATTTCTGCTCCTGGGCCTGTAGCCAGCATCAGCGGCACCACGCCCAGGATGAAGGCAAAGGACGTCATGACGATGGGGCGGAGACGAAGGCGCGCCGCCTCTTTTGCGGCATCACGAATAGAAAGCCCGTCGCTCTCCGCCTGTTTGGCGAATTCTACGATAAGAATGGCGTTCTTCGACGCCAGCCCCACAAGGACAACCAACCCGATCTGCACAAGGATGTTCACGTCGAGCCCCGACCAGACCACGCCAACAATCGAAGACAGCAAACACATGGGCACGATAAGCACCACCGCAAGCGGCAGCATCCAGCTTTCGTATTGCGCAGCCAGTACAAGGAACACAAAAACCACAGCCGCGATGAAGGCGTAGGTTGCCGTGTTCCCCGACAGCTTTTCCTGGAGGGCCAGTTCGGTCCACTCATACGAGAAACCACGCGGCAGGGTCTGATCCAACACCTCTTCCATCGCGGTGATCGCCTCGCCGGTCGAGAAGCCGGGCTGCGTCGCGCCTTGGACAGCACCAGCGGCGAAGAGGTTGTAGCGTGGTACACGATAGGCGCCAGTCTGATCGGTGATCGTGACCACTGAGCCCAAGGGTACCATGGTACCCGTCTGTGACCGGGCCTTCAGCCGCATGATGTCGCCTGGTGTATCGCGATAGACGCCATCAGCCTGTGCGGTAACCCGATATGTGCGTCCGATAAAATTGAAATCATTGACGAAGGCGGAGCCGAGATAAACCTCCAAGGTCTCGTAGAGATCTTGTGGCAAAACGCCGATTTTTTGGGCTTTCACGCGGTCGATTTCAGCGAAGAGAGACGGCGTGCGCGTGTCGAACTGTGTACGGACCCCGGCCAGTTCCGCGCGCTGACGGGCGGCATCCACCACCTGCCGCAATGCGCTTTCAAGAGCCGGGAGTCCCCGCCCCCGAGAATCCTGCACGTAAAGCTTCCAGCCACCCTGCGAGCCGATACCGCGCACCGGTGGTGGTGCGATGACGAAAATGCGAGCCTGCATGATCTGCTGCACGGCTCCGAAGGCCCGGCCTTGGATGGCGTTGGCGGAGAGTTCCGGATTCCCTGCGCGTTCATCAAAGGGGTCGAGCGTCAGAAAGAAGACACCCGCACTGGAGGATTGGGTGAAGGTCGCGCCGTCGAGACCGGAAATCGCGATCGTGTTGCTGATGCCTTCTACTTTCCTCAGCGTCTCGTCGATCTCTCGCATCACGACTTCGGTGCGATCAAGAGAGGCACCCGGCGGTAGAGATACGGCTGCAATGAGATAGCCCTGGTCTTGCGCGGGAATGAAGCCCCGCGGCGCGGCGGCAAATTGCTGGCCTGTCAGATAGAGCAGACCGCCATAGACGACGAGCACCAGCAACGACACGCGGATCAGGCCCTTCGTCAGGATAGCATAGCCACCGGTGAACCGATCGAAGACCCAATTGAAGCCATCGCCAGCCTTGCGCAATGGCCATGTGAGACCCGCGAAGGTCTTCTGGAAGAAACCGGACGGGGGCTTCTCCTTGTCCTTCTTCGATTTCAGGAACAGCGCACCCATTGCAGGCGACAGCGTGAGCGAGACGATGGAGGATAGCACCGTTGCCGTCGCGATGGTGACTGCAAACTGTCGGAAGAACTGTCCGGTGATACCGGTGATGAAGGCCGTTGGAATGAAGACCGCGAGGAGCACAAAACTGGTGGCAATTAGCGCGCCGGAGACTTCATACATTGAGGAGATCGCAGCTTCGCGTGGGTTCATCCCCTCGTCGATCTTCCGCTCGATGTTTTCAACGACAACGATGGCATCGTCCACCACAATACCCACCGCGAGCACGAGGCCGAACAGGGTGAGGTTGTTGATGGAGAAGCCGAAACCCGACATCACGAAAAAGGTGCCGATGAGCGAAATCGGGATCGCGATGATGGGAATGATGGCCGCGCGCCACGACTGCAGGAAGACGACGATGACCAGAATGACCAGTGCCACAGCTTCCAGAATGGTGCTTATCACCGCATCGACCGATTCCTGAATAAATTCGGTCGGATTGTAGACAATGCGGTGCTCCAGACCCGGCGGGAAGCTTTCCGCAGTATCATCCATCAGATCGATGATCTGCTGCGACGTTTCCAACGCATTGGAACCGGGGCGCTGGAAGATACCTATGGGAATCGCCGTGCGGCCATTGAGAAACCCGTTGCCGGCATAGTCCTGAGCGCCCAGCTCAACACGACCTACGTCGCGGACCCGTATCTGCTCGCCATTCTCGCCAGTGCGGACGATGACATTTGCGAAATCCTCAGGATCGGTGAGTCGGCCTTGCGTTGCGACGTTCAGGCGGAAAGCCCCCACCACAGGGACGGGAGACTGATTGATCGTGCCTGCAGCGACCTGAAGATTGTTGGCCCGAAGCGCGTTCACCACTTCGCCTGCCGTCAGATTGCGCGCCGACATGCGGTTGGGGTCCAGCCAGATGCGCATGGAATAGGAGCGCTCGCCGAAAATGGTGACCTGACCGACACCACCGACACGGGTCAGACGATCGGTGATCTGGGTGGAGGCATAGTTAGAAATGTAAAGCCGATCACGGGAATCGTCCGGGGAGACAAGATGGATCACCATCATCAGGTCCGGCGAGTTCTGCCGTGTGGTCACACCCAGCGCGCGCACGATTTCTGGCAGTCGCGGCTCCGCCAGCGAGACCCTGTTCTGCACGAGCACCTGCGCTTCATCCAGATCGGTGCCAAGTTCGAAAGTGACCGAGATCGTAAGCCTTCCATCACCTGTGGACTGGGAGAGCATGTACAACATGCCCTTCACGCCATTGATCTGCTGCTCGATGGGGCTCGCCACCGTATCGGCCATGACCTCTGCTGTCGCGCCGGGATAAGTTGCGGTAACGGAGACGGTAGGGGGCGCAATTTCGGGATATTGCGCGACAGGCAGCGAGATGTATGAGATCGCGCCAATCAGCACGATCAAGACTGACATCACCGTCGCGAAGATCGGCCGATCAATGAAAAAACGCGACAGCAAGAGATCAACCCTCCTGCTCGACAGACTCTGGGCCGTCAGGCTTGCCGCCGCCCCTGTCGATCACAAGTTCCGTTTCGATGGGATCGACTGGAGCGTTGGCGCGCACGCGTAACAGGCCGTCCACGACGATGGTCTCGTCGGAGGACAGGCCGGAGCGGACGACACGCATGTTCTCGAAAAGCTCACCCAACACGACAGCACGATCTTCTACGACACCGTCCTCGCCGACCACGTAAACGATCTTGCGATCCTGATCAGAGGCAATAGCAGCGTCCGGAATGAGAACCGCATCGTAACGACCGGAGGCCGGCAGTCTCAAGCGCCCGTAGACACCAGGCGTCAACAGTGCATCCGGGTTATCGAACAGCGCCCGTCCTTCAATCGTACCCGAATTGGGATCGAGCCTGTTGTCGACGAAGCTCATCCGGCCCTTGCGGTTCCAATTATCTTCACCGGTGAGGCGGACCGAAACTTCCGTTTCAAAACCACGCGACGAGGGCCGCGACCCCTGACGTGCCAATCGTTGGTAAGAAAGATATTGTGCTTCTGACGCCTGGAAAACAAACTCGACGGGGTCGATGGCGACGATGGTGGTCAACTGGCTTTCGGGCGTCACCAGATTGCCCTTGTCCACCTGCACGGAAGACGTGCGACCGGAAATCGGTGCGGTCAATTCCGCAAAGCTAAGGTTGAGCTCAGCCGCTTCCACCTGTGCCTGGGCCACGCCGACGGAAGCGACAGCCTGCGCCAGTTCCGCCTGGCGTGTGTCGGCATCAGACTGCGACCCAACGCGACGGCGCAACAGTTCAACTGCGCGGCGTTCATTCGCCTCTGCAAGCTCTTGCGCAGCGTTGGCGAGCGCGAGACTAGCTTTCGCTTGCGCAACTTCTGCTTCAAAGGGACGAGGATCGAGGCTGAAGAGCCGATCGCCCTCTTCGATCATCTGCCCCTCTTCGAAGTGAATTTCACGCATGTAGCCCTGCACGCGGGCCTGTATGGTGACGGTTTGCGCTGCCTGAAACTGCCCGGTGAAATAGTCGAAATCGACAATCGCTTCCGTCAGCGGTTTCGCGACCATGACTTTTGGAGGCGGGTTATTGCCGGATTGCTGGGCCGAAAGATCAGCCGTACCGGAAATCGTCAAGGCGAGCGCAAGGCAGCTGACGGTGGCGAAAGTAGCTGTTTGGGCGACCCAGCGGCTCCCAACGCTGGTGACTGGAAATTCCATCGATGCGGGAGCCTGTTCAGTTAACTGGACAAAGATATTGTCGCCTAAAAAATACACCAGGGAAAGGGCAGGAGCGGGAATTTTGTGCCACTGCGGATCCAGCATCAGTTGCAGATCAGGCTTTAGGGCGCGCTTTACGCATGACAGCAACATGAGCCCGGAAGGCCGGATCGTCGGCCAGCTGTTCTAACAGAACTGGCAGCCGGACCCGCCAGTTGGGATGTTCCGACGTGGTGCCAGGCATGTTGGGTTGGATCGTTGCACCGAGAACATCGTCGAGTTGCATGACGGCGAGGCGGCACGGTGCGTCGGCAATATGGGCGTGGACAGCGAGAGACATCGCCAGTGTTTCAGCAGGGTCCGGTGCGATTACGCCCGACGCTTCCAAAACAGCGACGACGGCATTGCGATCCTGCTCGCGGGCGACTTTTTCGATGCCAAGCTGCGTTTCGTCGAACTGACCTGCGGCGGCGCGGGCGTCGATATCGGCGCCGGTCCACCATCCTGCAAACGTCGCTGTGTCGTGGGTGCCGACACAGGCCAGCGCGTCGCGGCCCCAAGTGGCAGGATCGTAGAAGTGCACGTCATTGCGCTCGAACCAGAAGACTTTGTAGGCATGCAGCGCGCGGGCCTGAATGACCTTGCGAAATCCGTCCGGCACGACGCCGAGGTCCTCTCCGATGACAACGCATCCTTGTTCGATGCTCACCTGCGCCAAGGCGTCCAACAGGGTTGAGAACGGATACCGTACATAGGCACCGTCTAAGGCAGACGCGTCTGCCGGTATCAAAAATAGCCGCGACAACGCCATGGCGTGATCGACACGAACCGCTCCAGCATGGCGCATAACGGCGCGCATCATTTCCGCGAAAGGTGTCGCATCCTGAGCAAGCGCCACGGGTGAGAGCGGGGCCAAGCCCCAATCCTGCCCCGTTGCGGAAAACGGATCCGGCGGCGCGCCGATCTTGACGCCCGGCACCGAAAGGTCGGGATCAATCCATGTTGCAGACCCATCAGGCGCAACGCCGACAGCGAGATCGAGGTAGAGCCCGACGCGCAACCCGGCCCGGCTGGCAATCTGGTTCACCCTCGTCAGTTGTTCCTCCGCGAGGTGTTGCAGCCAGACGTGATAGGCAATCTCGCGTCGAAAGTCGGGCTCGTCGAGGAGAGCCTGAACCGTCTCGCTGTTGCAGTCCTGAAAGCACGTCGGCCAGGAGGTCCATCCCGCGCCGTAGCCTTCCGCGACCATCCGACAGGATAGGGCTTCGAAAACAGCGTGGAGGTTTTCGCTCAGTTCACAGTCGAACGGTATGTCTGCAAAGGCCACTCGCAGGGCTTCGTCCTTCAGCGCCGCCACAGTCGCGATGTCGATAAGATCGCCACGCTGCGCTTCGTCTATTTGACGTCTGAGTTCGTTCGTGAGTTCGATGCTCTCCACCCAATCCAGCGCGATATATATCGGGTTCAGCGCGGAGCGATTAGATGGCGAGAAGGGGGACACGCGCTTCGGGTCGGCCCAGAACAAGGCGTGCAGCGGGTTCAGGCCGATGAAATCGCCACCTGCTTCTCCGACAGTCTCACACAGCGCTGCGAGATCGGCGAAGTCGCCCATGCCAGCATTGCGTCGTGAGCGCAGGGCAGCGAGTTGGCAGGAGACACCCCAAATGCGGGCATCCTCCAGCTCAGGTGGTATGTAGCAGCGCGAGACGTTGCTCTGCAGCAGCGCTTTGGCGATCCCGTCCCTTTGCACCGGTTCTGCTTGCGTAATGGAAAAGGCGTCGGCCAGGGCCTCCAGCGTCTCGCGCGGCACAGGGTTGAGCGAACGGTCTATGCCTTCCCAGACGGCTTCGATCCCATGCGCCTCGCAGGCGGCGATCAGCCGAGCCATGTCCGGGTCGGTCGTCTTGTCCGTCATACTCTAAAGCGACTCGGACGCTTCAAGCAGAACCAGGGAGCGGCCCGCCATGGCGAAAGGTTTCGAGCGCTGCGCAGCGCGCCCCTCCGGCTCGATATCGCCCGTCGCGCTGTCGACGAGCACGCGCCAGTACTCCGGCAGCCCTTTCGTAGGACCGATAGGCGGGACGATGAAATCCGTCGCCTCACCAGGGTTGAGCAGCATCAGCAAGGACCGCTCGCCCACGCCGTTCAGCATCAACGACACGCGGCCGTCTTCACTGTGCCAATTTTCAGCAGGTATCGCCTCGCCATCGGAGCCGAACCAATGCACGTTGGCGATATCGTCGTATCCCTCCAACGGATCGGAATGCAGGAAGGCGCGGCGGCGCAGCAGGCGGCGCTCGCGACGGATACGGGTGAGGGAAGCGATAAAATCGGCGAAGTCGTGCTTGGGGTCACCGGCATCCGGCCATTTCACCCAATTCAACTCATTGTCCTGCGCGTATCCGTTATTGTTGCCACTGCGGGTGCGCCCCCATTCGTCCCCCATCAACAGCATGGGCGTGCCCTGGGAGAAGATCAGCGTTGCCATGGTGGCGCGGCGCAGCCGGTCGCGAAGCGCGTTGATCTGCGGATCGTCTGTTGGTCCCTCGACCCCGCAATTCCACGAGCGATTGTCGTCATGCCCGTCGCGATTGCCCTCGCCATTGGCGTGGTTGTGCTTACGGTTGTAGCTCCACAGGTCCGTCAGCGTGAAACCGTCATGGGCCGTGACGAAATTGATCGACGCCCAGGATTTGCGCCCACGCTTCTCAAACAGGTCCGCTGAACCGAGCAGGCCGGAAGCGAGGCCCGCTTGCGATGACCCATCACCCTTCCAGAAAGAGCGGACATTGTCGCGATAGCGATCGTTCCACTCCGCCCAACCGGGCGGGAAGTTGCCCAACTGATAGCCATCGACACCCACATCCCACGGCTCCGCGATCAGCTTGGCGGTCTGTAGGATGGGATCCTGGCTGACGGCATCGAGGAAGGTGGCGTTGGGATCGAAGCGGTCGAAGTCGCGCCCCAGCGTGGCGGCGAGATCAAAGCGGAAACCATCCACATGGCATTCCTGCACCCAGTAGCGCAGCGAATCCATCACCATCTGCAATATGCGCGGATGGCGGATATTGACGGTATTCCCGGTGCCGGTCGTGTCGAAGCAGAAGCGTTTGTCTTCTGGCGACAGCAGATAGTAGGAGGCGTTGTCGATACCGCGGAACGACAGCGTCGGCCCGTTCTGATTACCCTCCGCCGTGTGGTTATAAACCACGTCCAGAATGACTTCGAGGCCTGCGGAATGCAGCCGCTTCACCATCGACTTGAATTCGTGGATGTTCCCGCCCGGCGAAATGTAGCGCGGGGCCGGCGCGTGAAAGCACAGGGTCGAGTAGCCCCAATAATTGCGTAGCCCCTGCTTCACCAGAAAGTGGTCATCGTAGAAGGCCTGCACCGGCATCAGCTCGACTGCCGTAACGCCGAGCTTGAGCAGATGGTCGATCACGCGCGGATCAGACAGTCCTTCGAAAGTGCCGCGAACGGCGGGGCGAAGATCGGGATTGAGCTGTGTGAGGCCTTTCACGTGCGCTTCATAAAGCACCGTGTGTGACCAGCGATGCTGGGGCCGCCGGTCCATGATTCCGCTGGCACCCCAGGTGAACACCGGGTCCATAACCACACATTTCGGCATGAAAGGCGCACTGTCTCGCGTGTCGAAGGATAGGTCCTTGTCCTTTGCGCCAACCTTGTAGCCATGCACCGCATCGTCCCAGGTCAGATCGCCCGACAGAGCCTTGGCGTATGGATCGACGAGCAGCTTGTTGGGATTGAAGCGATGCCCGTCATTCGGCGCGTAAGGACCGTGGACGCGGTAGCCGTAGAGCTGGCCGGGGCGAATGTCGGCCAGATGCCCGTGCCAGACCTCGTGGGTGTATTCCGGCAATGTAATGCGCTCTATTTCGCGCTTGCCGTCCGGCGAAAACAGGCACAATTCCACCTTCGTGGCGTTGGCGGAAAAGATCGCAAAATTCGTGCCCGCCCCATCCCATGTCGCGCCAAGTGGATGGGGCAGCCCTTGCGTCAGGCGCTTGGTGGACATGCGCCTGATGTGGTGGAGATCCGGCCGGTCCATCAGGCGTCCGGCGTCAGAAAGAGTGCGGCGAGTGGCGGCAAGACCATGCGTGCCGACGCTGGCCTACCATGCGATGGCTCTTCCACCGCTTCTACCGCACCCTGATTGCCGACACCGCTACCGCCATATGTTTCGGCATCCGTATTTAACACCTCGCGCCATCTGCCCCCACTCGGCAAGCCGAGCTTGTAGCCGTGGCGAACGACGGGCGTGAAGTTGATGATCACCACAACGACATTGCCATCCCCGTCGCGCCGCTCCCAAGCGAGCACGGAGTTGGTGTCGTCGCCGCCTTCGATCCAATGGAAGCCAGCCGGGTCGTGGTCCAGCGCATTGAGCGCAGCCTGGTCGCGGTAGAGCTCGTTCAGGTCACGCACCAGCCGCTGCAGGCCGCGATGGTGTTCCGCGTTCTCACCGTGATCCAGCAAATGCCAGTCCAACGAGCGGTCGTGGTTCCACTCCCGCTCCTGACCGAACTCGCAACCCATGAAGAGCAGCTTCTTGCCCGGGTGGCCCCACATGAAACCGTAATAGGCGCGCAAATTGGCAAATTGCTGCCAGCGATCGCCGGGCATCTTGTTCAGCATCGAACGCTTGCCGTGCACCACCTCGTCATGGCTGATCGGCAGCACAAAATTTTCCGTGTACGCGTAATGCATCGCGAACGTCGCGAGGTTGTGGTGGTAGCGGCGGTTGACCGGGTCTTCGGCCATGTAGCGCAGCGTGTCGTTCATCCAGCCCATGTTCCACTTGAAGTGGAAGCCAAGACCTCCGGCGGATACCGGCGCGGAGACGCCCGGAAAGGCCGTGGACTCTTCCGCGATAGTCGCCTTGCCAGGACAACGAGCGCCCACCTGCGTGTTGACCTCGCGCAGCAAGTCGATGGCTTCCAGATTCTCCCGTCCGCCATGCTTGTTGGGCAGCCACTCGCCCTCGTTTCGCGAATAGTCGAGATAGAGCATCGATGCGACCGCATCCACACGCAGTCCGTCCACATCGTGCCTTTCCAGCCAGTAGAGCGCGTTGGCGGTGAGAAAATTCGCCACCTCCTTGCGCCCGAAATTGTAGATCAGCGTGTTCCAGTCCTTGTGGAAGCCAAGGCGCGGATCGGCGTGCTCGTAAAGGGCTGTACCATCGAATTTGGCGAGCCCATGCTCATCGGATGGGAAGTGCGCCGGCACCCAATCCAGAATAACACCGAGGCCAGCCGTGTGCGCCGCGTCGATCAATCTACCGAACGCCTCCGGATCGCCGAAACGCGCGGTGGGGGCAAACAGACCGATGGGTTGATAACCCCATGACCCGGAAAACGGGAACTCCGACACCGGCATGAACTCCAGATGGGTGAAGCCCATGTCCACCGCGTAGGGGACCAGCTTCTCAGCCAGCTCGTCATAGGTGAGGAAACGACCGGAATCATCACCGCTTTCACTTGCCCCTTCCGCCCGCATCCACGAGCCGAGATGCACCTCGTAGATTGATGCAGGTTCTTTGATATTCATCGTGGGACGGGGTAGCGCCTCTCGGATCGTCCGAGGCGCGCCCGTCACCACAGATCCCTGACCGGGCAGCCGCTCCGCCTGAAAGGCCAACGGGTCCGCCTTCTGCGGCAGAGGACTACCATCCGGCCCCAGCAATTCGAATTTGTAGACCGCGCCTTTG
>JBCCRF010000074.1:0-10612 GCA_039208305.1 Pseudomonadota bacterium | reverse complement strand
CCATCCGCGCCTTCCAAGCCTGTTTCAACGGCAAGGAAGAGCGTGCGAACCTGCGCCTCGTAAGCTGATCGCGGGTCAATCTAGCTGTTCGAGGCATAGACCGCTGGTGGTGTTCGGCTTCCGCCCGCCTTCGCTCGGGCGAACTGATCAGGCCGAGGCGAATTGCGTCTGCGGGAAGACGAAGCTGCCGCGCTGGTAAAGCCAGTCGGCAGAGTTCTGCAGCCCGCCGAATGGAAAGACGTGCATTTGCTCGATATTGCCGACGCCGTCGCGCCAAGACTTTTCGATTGGCGATACCACATCTTCCGGTGAATGCTTGGTGGCAAGCGTCGCAATGGCGCTCGTGCGTTTCTTGAAGAAATTCAGTGAATTGCCCACGCCGCACATGGCCGCGTATTTGATCAATGTCGTGATCTTGGCCGGACCCGCAACACCAAGGTGTATGGGCAGGTCGATACCGGCTGAAGCAATGCTGTCGGCCCACTGTACGAATTTTGCGCCGTCGAAGCCAAATTGGGTCACGATGCGGAAATCCGCATCGCTTTCAGCGGCGAAGGCTGCCTTGTCTTTCAAAACCTGACCGACATCGACCTTGCCGTAGGCAACGTTGCCTTCCGGATGACCGCCGACGCCGATGTGGCGGATGCCGCGACGGTCGGGGATGCCGGTGCGGAGAATGTCGAGGCTTTGGGAATAGGGGCCCATTTGGGAGGGCGCTTCCCCTGCGATGATAAGAATGTCATCCACGCCGCCTTCGTCCACCATACCTGCAATACGGTGCTCCAGCGCGGCTTCGCTTTCGATGCGGCGGGCCGGGATATGGGGAACGGGACTGTAGCCGAGGCCGCGAACGGATTTCGCAGCTGCGATCAGGTCTTCCACGGGATCGACGCCGACATCGGTAATGTAAACGCGGGTGCCAGCTGGGAGCATGTCGGCGGTCAGTTTGCCATCCTGCACATGCTTCGCGGATACCTCGATGGAGGCCGGGATGTGTTTGGTCATGGCTCGCGTCCTCCGTTTTTGACCAGAGCGACCAGCCGCTCCTTGTCATATTCTGCCTCTATGGCGTCCGCCGCGGTTTGTGCCTCCGCTTCCAGATCGTCGCCGACATCCTGCGGGTCGCCGCGCCGCCATTCCGCTAGATAGTCATCTGTTTCCGCGGCGCCAGTGCGCATGGCGGCCATGTCAATGGCTTCGGTGAACCGTAGCGACAGTTCCCGCTTGGCCTGATTGCGCCGCCCGGCCTTCACCATGATCTGGGCCGGGATATCGCGCCAATAAACGATCTGCAGTTGGGCCATGGGCGGTCGTTCTCAATCAATGCCGCGCGACAATTAGCGATAGTGTAGCGCAAGTGTGGTGCGTTGGCGACGGGGTGATCCTCCGTTTGCGACGCACACCTGCGTGATGGTCTTCAAAGGCGTTTGGCCTTCAGCATGATCTGTTCAGCGGGGCGCGTGGTGAGCCGCGCGACGGGGCGCACATCTTGCCCTGGCTCCAGTGTGAAAT
This sequence comes from Pseudomonadota bacterium, assembly GCA_039208305.1. Taxonomy (GTDB): domain Bacteria; phylum Pseudomonadota; class Alphaproteobacteria; order Rhizobiales; family Rhizobiaceae; genus Pseudahrensia. Next base: position 9,100 of record JBCCRF010000074.1, on the reverse strand, counting down.
CGAAATTCCGTGCCAATTGCGCGATGATGAGGGTCGCCTCAATGGTGGCAAAATTCGCGCCAACGCAGACGCGGGGGCCGAGGCCGAAGGGCATGTAAGCACCGTCCACGATCTCCTTCTCGCGGTGCGGCATGAAGCGTTCGGCGTCGAATTCGTCTGGCTTGTCCCAATAGTCGTGGTGACGGTGGATGACCCATGGTGCGATCATCAGCATCGCGCCTTTTTTGATCCTGCGTTTGCCGATCCGTGTGGTCTCCGCTGCTACGCGGGGAATGAAGGTGATCGGCGGATAGAGCCGCAGCGTTTCCTTGAAGACTGCGCGTGCGAAATGCAGGTCTCGAATGTGCGAGAGTTCCAATGGACCATCACCGGCAACGGCCTGCACCTCTTCGCGAACACGGTCTGCGATCTCCGGTCGGGTGGCGAGAACGTAGAAGCACCAGGTCAAAACACTGGCCGATGTCTCGTGGCCGGCGAGGAAGAAGACGCCAAGCTGGTCAATGAGTTCCTCGCGGGTGAAAGGTTCTCCTTCATCATCCCGTGCGCCGATGATATCAGCGGCAATATCGCGATAGTTGGCTCCGGGTTGCAGATGACTGTCGAGGAGCTGGCCAAGACATTCACGGATTTTCGCGCAGGCTTCCAGCACGTGCTCGTGCTGCGGAATGTCCTTCCAAGGCGGGTCCATGATGAGGCGGCGAATTTCCACATGGGCGACGCTACGTTCGAAGATGGAGAAGGCGTCGAAGACGTCTTTCGCGATCTGTGATTGAAGCGTTGCGGAGAAGACCGTGCGGCAGATAACGTCCGCCGTCAGGTGGCTCATGGCCATATCGAGGGAGAACGGAGTGGCGGTCTCAGCGTCTTGCTCCAATTGCTGCTCGAAATCTGCCAGTGCGCCGGTCATGGATTTGAAGGCGGCTGACAAGCGCATGTGGGTGAAGGCCGGAGCTACCATCGCGCGCTGCTTACGCCAGGTGTCAGCGTGGGAGACGAAGATCGAGTCGCCGATCAGGGGTGCCACTGCACCGACCATGAGGTCGTTTTTGGGGTAGATGTCCGTTGGGTCGGTGAGGATGGTCCGCACCACTTTCGGGTCGTTCAGGATGATGATGGAGCGGCGCGAATAGCCGATGGTGCCGGAGGCGATGCGATAGACCTGCTTTGGCAGCAGCCCGATCAGATTGCCGTCGCGGGTGATAGCGGCGCGCAGCAATGCTGCCAACGGGCCAAGCGATTTCGGACGCGGCGGGGTGAAGGGAACGATGGCGGTGGCGGTGTGGGACAGGGTTGAGTTCCGCTTTTCAGTTTTGGACGCCCCTTGAAAGTGAGCAAGGCACAGGCGTAATGTCAGTTTAATTGGACATAGAAACTTGTCCAGCAAAACGGATGCCTCACGTGCCGATTGACCTGTTCCACCTTCTCGTTGCGATGCACATTTGCACCGGTGCGGTGGGGCTGGTTGCGTTTTGGGTTCCGATTTTCGCGCAGAAAGGTGGCACTCGTCATGTGAAGGTGGGGCGCGTGTTCACGCTGTGCATGCTGCTCACCGGCTTCGTCGCTATCGGAATTTCCACCACGACTCTGACTTGGCCGCTCGAGACCCACCCAAAGCTGGATGATATCGCTTTGGTGCGCGGCATTTTTGGCTGGATGATGCTTTATCTCGCGGTGCTGACCATCAATCTCGCTTGGTATGGTTGGAACACCGCTGTCTACAAGCGCGACCATGCTCGCAATTGGGAGTGGCGCAATCTGGCGCTGCAGGTGCTGGTGACGGTCACTGCGCTGAACTGTCTCTGGCAGGGCTACCGCCTCGAAGGCTGGCCGATGGAGTCGAGCTTGATGATGGGTATTTCTTTCGTCGGCTTCGCCACTGTTGCAACCAATATGTGGTTCCTGATGAAGGAACGGCCCGGGCCAAAGGACTGGTTGCTGGAGCATATCAAGGCTTTGGTCGGGGCGGGTATTTCGGTTTACACGGCCTTCCTCGCTTTCGGCGCGGTACGGCTGATGCCGGAGGCGGCGCTCAACCCCGCGCTCTGGGCGGTGCCGTTGGTGACGGGCGTGTCGATCATCATCTATCAGCAGGCCAAGGTGCGGCGGAAACCCTCCGCCGTTCGCCGCAAGCGCGCCGACGTGGTGGCGGCGGAGTGACGACAGCGCTGGTGACGCTTGGGCGGTTGCCCAAGGGACTCGATATCTGCCGCGCTCTGCACGCCGCCGGATGGCGCGTGATCGTGGCCGAACCCTCCGAGCGTCATTTGTGCGGCTTGTCGAACAGCGTCGCGCGGGCCTTGCCGGTAACGGCTCCAAACGTTGATGCCGACGCCTATCTGCGCGACATGCTGGACATCATTCGCGGGGAGGGTGTGCGGCTTGTCGTTCCCGTGTCCGAAGAGATCATTCACGCCAGTCGCTTGAAGCCGATGCTGCCGGAAAGCGTGCGGTTTTTTGGAATGGATCACGATGAGCTGTTGCCGCTGCATGACAAGTTCTCCTTCAACCGCATTGCGCGCAGCCTTGATCTGCCGGTGCCTGACACGGCGATGCTGGGTACGCCGGAGGCCGATGCGCTGGCGCGGGATGGTCGCGCCATCATCAAGCCCCTGAACACTTGTTCGGGCCAGGGACTACGCTTCATCGAGCAAGGTGAGGCGCTTCCTCCTGCTACGGAGCAGCCAATGCTGGTGCAGCGCGCTCTGCCGGGCCGACATTCGAGCACGTTCTCCGTCTGTCATGACGGGCGGATTATCGGAACCGTGGTGTATCGGCCTGAGGTCGTGTCGGATACGGTGTGCGTTGCTTTCCGGCAGGACCGAGAAGCGGTGGTGGAGCGGGAATGGGTCGAACGTTTTGTTCGTGAAGAAAGACTCTCAGGTTTTATGTCCTTTGATTTTATCGAGGATGGGTCTGCGGTACCCCACGCTATTGAATGCAATCCACGGGCGACGAGCGGGATTCATTTTGTGATGGCTGACAGTCTGGCTCCGGCGATCCTCGAACCGGAAAACTGCAACAACCTTACCTTCCGCGACGCGCCGGTGATGTATCAGCTGTGGCCGACGCTCACGGAAACGCAGGGTAGCATGTTCCGTTGGGGGCGGGGATATGCGCACAAGATGCGCACGCTGCTCTTCGCCAAGGAGGCGAACTTCGCCTGGCGCGACCCCATGCCTGTCTGGGCGCAGCCTTGGGCGGCGTGGCAGATCATGCGCGATGCGATGGGCAAGGGCGTCAGTTTCGGCGAAGCGGCGACACAGGACATCGCCTGGTTCGGCGAGCCGTCAGGCCGCTGAGCGGATGAAGTCAGCGCACCGCTCGCCTATCATAATGGTCGGCGCATTGGTGTTGCCGCCGATGACCCGGGGCATGATGGAGGCATCCGCTATCCGCAGCCCTTCCACACCGCGTACCCGCAATTGCGGGTCCACCACTGAAGTATCGTCAGACCCCATTCGACAGGTCCCCACCGGGTGATAAACGGTATCGGCGCGCTTGCGGATGACCGGTTCCAACGCAGCGTCGGTCTGCAGCCCTGCCGTGTGCAACTCCTTGTGTCGCCATGGCGCGAGGGCAGGAGCGTACAGCAGGTCCCGCATCTGCTTCACGCCTTTGGTCAGCAAATCGAGATCGCGCTTGTCGGTGAAGAAGCCCATGTCGATCTCCACCTTGTCGCTGGCTTTGGCGGATATCAGTCGCACCTCGCCGCGGCTGTGGGGGCGCAGCACGCAAACGTGGCAGGAGAAGCCGTGGCCGAAATGGAGCTTGCGGTTGTGGTCATCCACGATGCCGACTACGAAATGGTATTGCAGATCTGGCCGGTCTTCTGATGGCGATGAGCGCACGAAGCCGCCGGTTTCCGCAAACGTTGTTGTCAGTTTGCCGCTGCGTTTGTTGCGCCAGTCGAAGATGCCTTTGAAAATGTCTTTCGTACCGGTGAGCGACAGGCCAAACACATCCTTCTTCTTCGACTTGAACGCCATGATGTAATCAACGTGGTCCTGCAGGTTCTGCCCGACTTCCGGCGCGTCAACCACGGTTTCGATACCGTGCTCGCGCAGATGTTCGGCCGGGCCGATCCCGGACAGCATTAGCAGTTGCGGTGTGTTGAAGGCACCGCCTGCCAGGATGATCTCGCGGTTCACGCCGAGCACAAACCCTTCGCTGCCGCGTTTCACCGCCACGCTTTCAGCGCATGTTCCGTCGAACAGGATTCGCTGCGCCTGTGTCTTCGTCATGACTGTGAGATTTGGCCGATCCATATTCGGGTGGATGTAGGCCGCAGCCGCGCTGCAGCGCTCGCCGTCCTTCTGCGTCACTTGATAGAAACCGACGCCCTCTTGCGTCTCACCGTTGAAGTCATCTGTCACCGGCACCTGCATCTCGCGGGCCGCGTCCAGAAACGCATGCGAAATATCGTGAGGCGAACGTGGATCGCTGACGGAGAGGGGGCCGTCGGCATTGTGCAGGTTAGACTTGCCACGCGTGTTGCCTTCCGACTTCAGGAAGTAGGGCAGAACGTCCTTCCAGGCCCAGCCTTTTGCGCCCAGTTCTTCCCACTCGTCGTAGTCTTTGCGGTGACCGCGCACGTAGAGCATCGCGTTGATGGCACTGGAGCCGCCCAGCGTCTTGCCGCGAGGCTGGAAGCCTTTCGCGCCAAGTTTTTCGGGCTGCGGTTTCGGTTTATACGCCCAATTCAGGATCGGCGTGGGCAGGATGGCCGCGATGCCTGCCGGCATGCGGATGATCGCGTTTTTGCCTTCGCCGCCAGCCTCAATCAGACAGACCGTGACGTTTGGATCTTCCGACAATCTGCTTGCGACCGCGCAGCCGCCAGATCCACCACCGACAACGATATAATCGAATTTTTTCATGGCTCTCCCTCTGCAGGTGCAGTGTTGAGAGCAAGCGGTGGGAACGTCAAGCGGCGGCTTCGATAGCTCTCACCAGATCGCCATAGCCCGTGAAGCGGCGTTCGTAGGCCAACCCCATGAACTCCGCCGCGCTTCGTGCCTTCGTGTCGAGCTCCAGATCGTCCGTCTGCGCGAGATAGAGCGCCTTCTTGTAGTGGGCAAAATATATCTCCACCAGTTCCGGGTGCCGGTCCATGCCGAGCGGTTTGACCATGAAGGTCTCGAAATGGCGGGCGAGGAAATCGGTGATGAAGAAGGTTGTCAGGTGATCGCCGTCTTCTTCCTCGAACCGGTCATTGCCCATGTAGAAGGAGAAGCAATGTGGCCCGGCGATGCGCTCGACCCCAAGCCGCTCACAAACCGCATCCAGTTGCCCGCCCGTGCCGCAATCAGCGTACGCCACGAAGATGTTATCGAAACCCTCCGCGCGGGCATCCGTCACCGCTTTCTCAACGCCAGGCGCAATGTGCTCCGGATGGTGGTGCCAGTTGGCGGGCAGGCATTTCAGGTCGATATGGTTAAGGCCCAATTGCTCGGTGACCGCCAGAATTTCGCGCGCAATCATGCCGCAACCGATGACGCGCACCGGCTGGGGCTGGTGCTCGTTCACGGGCTTACGATGACGGGCGTTGGTTGTGGCGGCGGGCCATGAAATCCTTGGCGGTTTCCACGGCGACGGCTGCGTCGCGGCAATAGGCGTCGGCGCCGATGGCTTGGCCGAATTCATCGTTTAGCGGCGCGCCGCCGACCAGCACTGTATAATCGTCGCGGATGCCTTTTTCGACCATCGTGTCGATGACGACCTTCATGTAGGGCATTGTGGTGGTGAGCAGGGCAGACATGCCAATGATATCCGGCTGATGCTCGTCGATAGCGTCGATGTAGTTCTCGACCGGGTTGTTGATACCCAAATCGACCACATCAAACCCAGCGCCTTCCATCATCATGCCAACGAGGTTCTTGCCGATGTCGTGAATGTCGCCCTTCACCGTGCCGATGACCATCTTGCCCTGTTTCGGCGCGCCGGTGGCGGCGAGCAGTGGGCGCAGGATCCCCATACCGCCCTTCATGGCGTTCGCAGACAGAAGCACTTCCGGGACGAAGAGAATGCCGTCGCGGAAATCCTCGCCGACGATGCGCATGCCTTCCACCAGAGCTTCGGTTAGCACCTTGTAAGGTTGCCAGCCGCGGTCCAGCAGAATCTGCGTTCCCTCTTCGATTTCCGGCTTCAACCCGTCGTAAAGATCATCGTGCATCTGCAGCACGAGCTCTTCGTCGTTCAATTCAGAGAGGATGATGTCGTCTTCATCGGCCATAAACGTAATTCCCTGCTCACGGCGCATGTTTGCGCGCAGAGTGTAGGTTCCCACAAAAACGTCAACCCTTTTGTAAGCGACTCGATGCGCCGTTTTTGAGGTTTGGTGAACGGGCTTTGCTAAGAACCGATGCGCTTGGTTGCGACACGGTGCCGAACCACCTTCAGACTATCATGTTACCGTCAACACGCGGACAAAGCTGCTGTTCCGGGATCACGCGCGGTCAAGGCGAGCGCAACAGTCTATCGCTGTTGCGACAATGGGGTTCGCGCTCAGGCACTCGCGTTGTGGTGTCCAATCGGATATTGCCGCCAAAGTCATTCGTCCTGAGGAACAGGTCATGAGCCAAGCAGGTGGACGTCGCGCGAGAGGCGGGCGTGCCGGTGGCGGTGCTGCGGCGCGGCGCGCGGAGAGAACGTCCGGTGCGGTGGAGCAACTGCCTTACATTCAGCGCAAGATCGCGAATTTCGATATCCTGCACGATGAGGCGATGGACATCATCGAGGCCAATGCCGACACGGTGCTGGAAGAGGTCGGCATCGAGTTTCGTGACGACGCTGAAGCGCTGGCAATGCTCAAGGATGCCGGTGCTGACGTGCAGGGCGAGCGCGTGCATTTCCCCAAGGGGTTGTGCCGCGAGTTGATGAAGACGGCACCATCCTCCTTCACCCAACATGCTCGCAATCCGGAGCGTTCTGTCGAGATCGGTGGCAACAGTCTCGTGTTCGCTCCCGTGTATGGACCGCCATTCGTGCGCGATCTGGAAGGCGAGCGTCGCTATGCGACCATGGAAGATTTCCGCAATTTCGTGAAGATGGCTTACATGGCCCCGGCCATGCACCACAGCGGCGGCACGGTGTGCGAACCGGTCGATGTGCCGGTGAACAAGCGTCACTTGGACATGGTCCATGCTCATATGACGCTTTCGGACAAGCCTTATATGGGCTCTGTCACAGCGCCGGAGCGGGCGGAAGACACGGTCGCGATGTCGAAGATCCTTTTCGGCGATGAGTTCGTGGACGACAATTGCGTCGTCACCTCGCTTATCAACTGCAACTCTCCCATGGTCATGGACGATACGATGCTCGGCGCGCTGAAAGTTTACGCGCGGGCAGGGCAGGCGTGTATCGTCTCGCCCTTCATCGTCGGCGGTGCCATGTCCCCGGTGACGGTTGCCGGAACGCTGACGCAGGTTTTGGCCGAAGCGCAGGCTGCTATCGCTTTCTCGCAATTGTGCCGCCCCGGCGCGCCGGTGATCATGGGCACGTTTGCGACGTCGATCTCCATGCAGTCCGGCGCCCCCGCTTTCGGCACGCCTGAACCGGCGCAAGTGCTTTATGGCGCTGCGCAATTCGCCCGCAAGTTCGGTGTGCCCTTCCGCTCTGGCGGTTCGCTGACAGGCTCGAAACTGCCGGATGCGCAGGCGGCCTATGAGAGCGCCAACACCTTGCAGCCCACCGTCTTTGGCGGCGTGAACTTCTCGTTGCATGCGGCTGGCTGGCTGGAAGGCGGGTTGGTGTCTTCCTACGAGAAATTTGTCATGGACTGCGATCAACTGGCCGCTGCACAGAAGATGGCAGCAGGTGTCGATGTGACCGAGCACGGGCAAGCGATGGACGCGATCCGTGAAGTCGGTCCCGGCAGCCATTACCTTGGTTGCGACCACACGCAGAACAATTTCAAGACGGCCTTCTACCGTTCCACCGTCGCCGACAACAACTCTTTCGAGCAGTGGGAGGTCGAAGGCAGCAAGTCCGCTCCGGAGCGCGCCAACGCCATCGCCCGCAAATGGATCGCCGACCATCAGGCCCCGGCCATGGACCCTGCCAAGCGCGAGGCGCTGGACGAATTCGTGGCCAAGAAAAAGGAGTCCATGCCGGACGCCTTCACCTGAACACGCGAGGTCAGGGCACCACATTGCAGGGAAGTCAAAAGCCGCGAGATGATCGCGGATTTCATTCAGCAGTCTGTCTGGAAGGCACCACTGCGCGAGGATGAGGGATAAGTCTGTGAGATCGCGGGCTGACGAGTTGCGGTTAGACGTGCAGGGGCTGCTTGCCCCGTCCGGCATGATACCGTTCGGCTGGTTCGACGTGGATAGAAGCGACGGTGAACCCGGCAAGCGGGCGCTGCTCATCGGCAATATCGGCTCGAGCCTGTGGCCCGCCTTCAGCAAAAGCGAGGAGGCAAATGACGGTCAGCCCGATCCGATGGATCGCTGGACGCGCGCGGTCGTGGCGCCAATCGCATCAGAATTGAAAGCAGAAGCCCGTTACCCCTTCGGTGAGCCGCGTTGGCCCTTTCAGACCTACGCGAAGGCCGCCACTGGTATGAACAACAGTCCGCTCGGCCTGCTGATCCATCCTCAATATGGGCTTTGGACTGCGCTGCGAGCGATCCTGGTGTTCAATGGCGATTTCGATGCTCCGCAGCACCATGTCGATTGGCACCCTTGTGACCGCTGTGTCGAGAAACCTTGTCTGAACACCTGCCCGGTGGATGCGTTTCGACCGGAGGGATACGATTGGCAGGGTTGCAAAGCGCACGTCGCTTCACCCAAGGGTCGGGCGTGCCTCAATGGTGGATGCCTCGCCCGCCGCGCCTGCCCGGTCGGGATGGAGTATGCGTATGATGACGAGCATCAGGCGTTTCACATGGCGGCTTATGTTTGATCTAGTTTTAGCCCCCAATGACGGGCTTCAGCCAAGTGTAATCCGTCTCAAATAACTCGCTTGTCATCCAGGCTATGGCCGGGATGACAACGGTGGGGCGGTTGAGGCGGAGGCACGACAAAACCTCCGCACGCGTAGCCGCGCCGGATTGATAAAAGAAAATGTGAGCCAGCGGGACGAAGAGGTCTGCTGTATG
>JBCCRF010000073.1:0-10620 GCA_039208305.1 Pseudomonadota bacterium | reverse complement strand
GCTCGCTCACATGAATGAAGAGGCGTTAGGCCTGACCATATCTACCCGCGAAGGGCATTTCTGGAGCCGGTCGCGTCAGGAAATCTGGCACAAGGGCGCAACATCTGGAAACGTGCTACATGTGCAGGATATCCGCATTGATTGCGATCAGGATGCGGTCTGGCTGATCGTCAAGGTGCAGGGCGATGGTGCTGCCTGCCACACAGGCCGCCGCTCTTGTTTTTACCGCAGCATCGAGAGCACCGGCACGGATACAGAGCTCAAGATGGTGGACGACGAGTGAGCTTTAGCGCACCCGATCCCGCCAGAGCGGGTCGAATATCGCGAAGCCAAGCCAGCCTAGCGCGAAACCGCCCACATGGGCCTGCCACGCGATGCTGTCTCCGCCTGCGATGGGCAGAATGCCGGATCCAAGCAGCCAGTTCAGCAGGAACCAAACGCCAACGAAGATCATGATGTTGCGGTTGGCGAGCGACGCCACAAGCCCCATCGCCGGAGCAGAGGAGCGCTGTTCCGGTCTCATTGCCATGCGTCCATCGCCGAATGCAAAACGGATAGCCGCCCCCATGCAGGCCGAGACTGCGCCAGATGCCCCAATCAGCGGCACTAGATCACCCCTGGCGGAAAAATAATGCGCCAAAGCGCCCGCCGCGCTGCCCACAGCGAAGAAGATTAGAAACCGAAATGCACCGAACCGGGCTGCCACCACTCCACCGAAGGCTGCCATCCACACTAGATTGACAAGCAGATGCGTCCAGTCGCCGTGCAGAAAAGCGTGGCTCATCGGCGTCCAGAACCGCGCCATCGGATAGCGCAGGGCTTCGGCAGGCGCATCGTAGAAGCCTGGCACGAAAGCGAAGCGCTCCAACACGTTGAAGTCCGCAGCCTGCGGGAGAAGCCCTGTTCGCACGCCATGAATAGCGATCATCACCGCCCCAAGCAGCACGATGACGCCCGGCAGATTGAAGGCGGGCGGCGTCTCCCGCATGTCCGGTCCTTCGCGCTGATCGCGCGGCATTTCCGGCTCCAATCTGCTCAAATCGCTCATACCGACACCTCAACGCCCGAAATCCGGCCAAAAAAAAGCCCGGTGCGCTAAGCACCGGGCTGTTGTCTGCCCACTTCCCCGTCCCCCGACAAGGTCGTTCTCAGACTGGAGTTTTGCTGTGTTCCGCAAGATGCGGAACCGAAACCTGTCGGCACCAAGGATCACAGGCACCGCCGTGGAATTCGCCACCTTAATGACAGGTAAACACTGTCGGTACAATCGCCACGATCCATTAACCTTAACAACTAGTTTCGTCTTGGAAAAACGTCTTCCGCCCTGCCCGGACGGCGCTCTGGCATGGCATCTGCAACGCGGTCGGCGATCAGCAAGCTGGCCGCTGCGAACCGTTTCTAATCGGGACAGTTCGCAGGTGGCCGAACAAGGACCGGACACGATGCGTCACGACAAGACAAAGGACATGCTCGATTATTGGATGAGCCTGTTCCACACCGCAGGAAATGGGCCCGTGCCGAAGCGTCCGTTCATCTGGCCGGACCGCAGCGACGTCTCCCCCCATGATTGCCCGCACCTGTTGGCGGATATGTTCGTTCTGGAACGTATCGGGGCGCGAAATCACTACCGCCTCGCCGGCACGCACCTGTGCAACATCTACGGGCGCGAGTTGAAGAACGAACCGTTCTCCTGGCCATACGATGGTGTTGATGAGCGCACGGTGGACAATTGGACCAACAATATCGGCGGCGATGGGCACCTGGTGCTGATGAGCAGCACGGGTATCGACATCGAAGGCCGGACCGTGCCGATGGAAACGCTGCTGATGCCGCTGTTCCTCAATGGTATACAAGGCAAGCGCACGCTCGGCATCACCACCACCATCGGTGAACCGCGTTGGGACAGGTCTTCGCCCGTCACCGCAGCGCGCCTTGAAAGCGTGCGGATGTTGCGCCCTTGGGAAGAGGCCCCTGCCCCGTCGCTCGGCGCCGCCGATGTGCCATGGGACACGAGCGACCATCGCGTGCTGCAGGGCGAACCCGGCAATCTTCACGCCTTCCCGAACCAACGCCGTCGCAACGACCGCCACATTGAGGAGGCACCATCGATCTCACCGCAGGACACTGCGTCTACGGAGCCAGTCGCTGGAGAGCACCGAAAAGTCGGGGCTTTTACCGTTATCGAGGGTGGACGCCGCGACTAGGGCAGCGAAAACAGACTGTATGGCGGGTATTCATTAACCACGTTTGGCTACACTCGCTGCTCACTTTCTCTCGCTTTTCGCTGCGCCGCCATGAGCCAACTGCCGACGATCATTGAAAATGATACGTCCAATGATCTTGACGAACTTGAGGACGATCGCGCGCTCGACCGCCACCGGCTGGAGCTGAACGGGCGTTGCCTGTTCCCCAACGGACTGGAATTGCCCTGCGAGACGACGGATATTCATGAAGACGCGGTGAGCATCACCGCCATCGACAGCGCACCACTGGGAGAGACGGTGATCGTGTATCTCGACCACGTCGGGCGACTGGAAGGCACGGTGTCCCGCATCTGTGAAGGCGGTTTCGTGCTGATGCTCAAATTGACGGACCGAAAACGCGAAAAGCTGGTGGAACATGTAAAGGCCTATGCGGACCGTGATCTGATCGACCAAGTGCTGGACGATGGACCCATCGTTCCGGCCATCAACGAGCGCAACGAACGGCTGATCCTTGCCGATGGCCGTTCTTATCCCGTGCGGATAAAGGACCTGTCGCTTTCCGGCGCCAGCATGGCCTGCGAAGTGATCCCGGCGCTTTCCGCGCCGGTGGAAGTCGCAGGGCTGAAGGGCCGCGTGGTACAACACTATCCCGGCGGGTTACGGGTGGAGTTCGACCGCGCCCACCCCGCGCCGAAGCTGGTTGAGGTTTTATAGCCACAGCAAAACCCTTAGCGCGGTGGTAACTGCCAACGCCATTGCTGGGCTGGAAGCGCGATGGTTAACTTTTCCCCGATTTGTCGGGGGAAGTTAGATGCAAATACGTCTCAAATGCACGCGCGCATCTGCACTCGGCTGCAAGTCGCAAGTGCCAAGGTTTCCCCACGGACGGGAGATCTGAACTATGAAGACGACACTTGTAAAACTGACTTTGGCGTTGGGCACGCTGGTCGCATCGGGAAGCACAGCCTTCGGCGCGACAGCGCACATGCCCATGGGTGGCAGCACATCGCAACCCATCGGCCACGCTTATTTCTGCCAGCAATTGCCTCAGGAATGCGCGGTGCGCACCAGAAGCGACGAGCCGATGCGGCTGACGAAAAAACGCTGGCGGGAGCTCACCGAGATCAACGCCTACGTCAACGCCGCCGTTACACCGGTGACGGATCAAGACCTTCACGGCGTGGAAGAGCACTGGACGTACCCTAAGTCTTATGGTGACTGCGAAGACTACGTACTGTTGAAGCGCTATCTGCTGATGCAAAAAGGCTGGCCAGCAAACACGCTGCTCATCACCGTGGTGAAGCAAGCGAATGGTGAAGGACATGCTGTCCTGACCGTGCGGACAGACCGAGGAGATTTCGCGTTAGACAATCTGCGCAGCAAGGTCTCCCTCTGGAGCAAAACGCCCTACCACTATCTGAAGCGCCAGTCCCGCTTCCATACAGGCCGATGGACGTCGATCAAAGATCGTCGAGCGCAGGTGGCGGGATACTAACCGGCTGCAGCGGCTCTTCCGCTCAGCGCATAGATTGATCTGGTCGCGCCCACTTCCCCGTCCCCATAGCGACCCGATCATAGGGCCGGCATGTCATGCCCGACGTGTCGGCCCGTTTCGTTTCAGCATCAAGACTTCTGGTCAGTCGATGCGCTTCAGGCCTTTGCGGAAGCGTGCGGCGTTGGTAACATAACCAGCTGCGGCCATTTTCAGCGCGGCTCGCTGGTTTTCATCCAATTCCTTCACGACTTTGCCCGGCGCACCAAGCACCATCGAACCTGCGGGAATTTGCTTGCCCTCCGGCACCAATGCGCCTGCTCCGATGAGGCACCCATCGCCAATCATAGCACCATTCATGATTGTCGCGCCCATACCGATCAAAGACCCATTGCCAATGGTGCAGCCGTGCAGAATAGCTTTGTGGCCGATGGTACAATCGGAGCCGACGGTCAGCGGAAAACCCATATCGGTGTGCAAGACGGACATTTCTTGAATGTTGGAGTTCTTACCAACGGCGATCCTCTCATTATCGCCGCGCAGAACAGCGCCAAACCAGACGCTGGTGCCTTCCTCAAATAGAACATTCCCCATAACCTGAGCATCAGGCGCGACCCAGCACTTGTCATTGGACGTTGTAGAGCCTGCAAGATCAGGCACCTTTCCATCCAATTCATAGATCGCCATCAGTTGTCGTCCTCATCATCCATGTCGAAGTCGCCTTCGAGATCAATATCGAGGATCGCCATGTTGAAAATCTGCATACCGTCGCCGGCATCATCATCGTCGTAGAGCACACCGAGAAACTCCTCTCCACGATAGATTTCCGCGCTGTCCGTCTTGTTGGGACGGCGACGCACTTCCACGGCCTGCGAATTGAAGATTTCCTTCACCGCAGCATTCATCTCGTCATGAGGCTGGTCAGGAATTTCCTTGGAGAAGTTGTAGGACAGTTCACCCTCTTCCTCATCGCGGTCGATCCGCGCAAAGAAGGTTTGGCCCTTTGCCACGAGCGCTGCATCATCCTCTTCGGGATGCTGCAGCACCATGATCTCCTTGCTCGAGAAAAGACGGCACAGATAATCCGTCAGCTTGTCGATTTCGTCCTGTTTCAGCATAGCCTGCCCTTTCGCGCCGCCGCGCGCTTTACTGCTGACCGGTCTCTGCCAGAATCTGATCCATGGTGCGAGAGGGTTGCGCGCAACCGGCCACTCCAACGACTCGTGCTGGGACACCCGCAACAGTACTTTTTGGCGGTACAGGCGTCACCACCAACGCGCCGGAAGCGACGCGGGAGCAATGGCCGATTTCTATATTGCCCAACACCTTGGCCCCTGCACCGATCAGTACACCATCGCGCACTTTCGGATGACGATCACCACCTTCCTTACCGGTGCCACCCAGCGTTACACCTTGCATAATCGACACATCGTCGCCGACCACCGCCGTTGCGCCCACGACGATCCCTGTCGCGTGATCCATGAAGATACCGCGCCCGAATTTCGCTTCGGGATTGATATCAGTCTGGAAAACTTCACTGCTCCGGCTCTGGAGATAAAGCGCGAAATCGCGGCGCCCTTGCTTAAAGCTCCAATAGGCCAAGCGATGTGTCTGTAGCGCGTGAAAGCCCTTGAAATAGAGGATTGGCTCGATGAACCGCGTGCACGCCGGGTCGCGGTCGTAAACGGCAGCAATATCCACCCGCATGGTGGCGGACCATTCAGGATCAGCCACCATCATTTCGTTAAACGCCACTCGGATCGTGTCAGCATCCATGTCGGCGTGGTCAAGCCGGTGCGCGATGCGGGAGACCACAGCTTGTTCCAACGATTTCTGGCTGAGGATGGAGCGGAACAAAAAACCACCCAGCGCAGGATCACTGTCCAGCGCGCGCTGCGCTTCCTTGCACACTGCCGCCCAAACAGGGTCGAGATGGACAATGGGCTCAGTTTGGATTGTGTCGGAAGCGGACATCGCAACACCTTTTGCTTGCTTGCAGCGTCCCGACACATAGGGCAAAGCCCGCACAGTTTGAAGAGCGAGCTTGTTCGACCATGCGCGATATCGACGGCACCGCCGTTCACATTTCTTGCAGCGATGCCATCGGGCGACTGACGATCATCAACGAAAACCGCCGCAATGCGCTCGATCAAGCGGCCTGGCGCGCCATACCGAAGGCTGTCGAAGCGCTGGTTGCAGAGGGCGCACGCGTGCTGATTGTGTCTGGAAAAAGCGCGCACTTCTGCGCCGGAGCGGACATAAGCGAGTTCGACACGGTGCGTGCGAACGCCAAAGCGGCGCGCACTTATGAAGACGACAATGTCGCCGCCTTCGATGCGATACATCGCGCCATTGTTCCCACCATCGCGGAAATTCGCGGTACCTGTTTCGGCGGTGGTCTCGGCCTCGCGGCAGCTTGCGATCTGCGTATTGCATCGAAGGAAGCGACATTTGCCGTCCCCGCCGCCAAACTCGGCTTGGCCTACCCCGCTGATTCTATGGCGATGCTCGCAGATGCTATCGGCGCACAACTGGTTCGCAAAATGCTCTTCGCTGCGACCATCGAGAACGCCGAAACTGTGCGCACATCTGGCTTTCTGCTCGCGGTATCTGAGGGGTTCGCACTTTCAGATGAAGTGAGCGCTCTTGCCGCCAGAATCGCCGAGGGAGCGCCACTGAGCCACGCCGCCAACAAGCTGTCTCTGCTTTCAACCTCGTCAGATGACATTGCAGCTGCGCGCAGCGCAGGCGATCGAACCTTCGAAAGCCTCGATTATATCGAGGGTCGGGCTGCTTTTGCTGAACGCCGCAAACCTCAGTTCAAGGGCAGCTAAAGCGAGTCGAGAAACTCCTGCACCGCTTGGCCAAAAATGTCGTTGCGATCCCCGGCAACCATGTGCCCGGCATCTGACACATCCACGAATTTCGCCTGCGTCACCCGCTTCAGAAATGCCTGCGCTGCCTTCGGCGTTACCAGGTCGGACCGACCGCCGCGGATCAATAGAACCGGCATATCCAGCGTGTCAGCGGCCCGCTCAAACGCCGCCGGCGTATTGTTCTCACCCGTGACGATGGCGTTATCGCCCCGCACGAAGCGCGGGTCCCAGTGCCAGACATAACGACCGTCTTCCCGCTGGCGTAGGTTTTTGGCCAACCCGGAGAGACTGCCTTTATTCGCCCGGTTCGGTAGGTAAGCGGAGATCGCTTCTGCTGCGTCCTCCACAGACGCGAAGCCGTCCTCCAAGCCGATCATCATGAAAGCCAGGATGCGGTCGATACCGGACATCGCCATGTCCGGCACGATATCCACCAACACCAGTGCCGCAAACCCGGCAGGCCGATCCGCCTTCACCCGGTCCTCATGGGCCAGCATGGAGGAAAGCCCACCCATGGAAGCGCCGACAACTACCGGTGGGTCGTAGGTCTCAGAAAGCTTGTCCAGCACCGCGTTGATATCGCGACCGAAATCGTCGAAGCGGTAGCGCCCGTCCAACACGAAATCACTCTCCCCATGGCCTCTTGCGTCCAGAGTGATCGTCGTGCGGCCGAGACTAGCCAATTCAAGCGCTGTGCCTTTCCAGGCGTGGCGCGTCTGTCCACCACCGTGCAGAAATAGCACGATATCGCTTCCCTGCCCCGCGATATCGCCTCGAAGAATATTGCCGTCAGCCCCGATAAATTCGACAGGTCTCGCGTCCGCTTCCGCCATATCAGGAATGCGCCTCGAAAAATGCCAACACGCGCTTCTTGTAAGACGGATCACCCACAGCCTTCATGTGATCTTTGCCTTCAATCACAAAGGCTTCGCCTTTTCGCATCTGCGCGGCCAGCTTTTCCGCGCTCCCGCCAATCTCGTCTTCATCCCCGACCGCCACCAACACCGGCACTGAGATATTTGAGACGATGTCGCGTGTAATCTGTTGCGCCGAAGGGTGGATGCAAGCCGCGAGCGCCAGTCGATCCGCACCGACGCGATCGGCAAAGATGCGAAACCCCTTCGCGGCCGGATGAAGTGATGCATTGGGGTCGTCCGCCTCCAACGCTTCCGCGATCTGCAAATACCCTCCACGCCCCCCGTAAATATGCTCACCCATGCCACCGAAAACGACCGCCGGAAAACGCTCCGGGGCAACGTGGGCCAGCCAGGACGAAATTCTCGCGCCCATCGAATATCCCATGAGACAGCAGCGCCCTATACCAAGATGATCGAGCAGCTCAAGCGCGTCGGCGGCAAAGATATCCGGCCCGTAATCGTTCGGCGTATAGAATTTCTCGCTTGCACCATGGCCGCGGTTGTCCAATGCGATGACCCGGTAACCAGCCTTTCGCAGTGTGTCAGTCCAGCCTGTGCCGATCCAGTTCACTTGCGCGGTAGACGCGAAGCCATGGATCAGAAAAACGATACCGCGCTCGTCGCCTTCTGCAGCGAGGTCAAAATACGCGATCTTCGCCCGCTCGCCGGGAAAAATCAGCTGTTCGTCACCGGTCACATTGCTAACCAAGGTAAATTGCTCCCTGTGGCGTGCGAACACGCGCCAAACGCTTTGCAAATTGCCCGCCCTGGACTACACGAACAATAGCGAACATCCACAACTCATACAGGTTCGGTGAACGATATGGCCAAGGCGATCGTACCCCATTTCCACAACGATAGCGGCGTTCCCGTGATCAAGATTGGTGTTCGGGAGTTCATGTGCATCGGCGCGAAAGCCCCTTTCGATCATCCTCACGTTTATCTCGACATGGGTGATGATGATGAAAAAGTCTGCCCCTATTGTTCGACACTATACCGCTATGATGCGAGCTTGAGCGAAACTGAATCTGACCCGGCCAACTGTTTGCTGGACGTCGAACCCGCCTGACATGCCGCCCGCGCCGACCAAGCGCACCCTGGTCATCGCCGGTGCAGGCATTGCCGGCCTCACCGCCGCGATTGCACTGTGTAAGGCCGGCTTTCGCGTCATCGTTATGGAGCGTGCCGAGGCGCGTCGCACGGAAGGTGCAGGCATCCAACTGTCTCCAAACGCATTTAAGATCCTGGACGATCTGGGCATTGGCAAGATGCTGCGCTCGGCAGCCTCCTTTCCTGCTCACATAGCGTTGCACAGCGCAAAGAGCGGTCAGTTGTTGAACCGCTTCGAACTGGGTGACACGGCACGGCAGCGCCATGGCGCGCCATATGCCGTCATCCACCGTGGCGATCTAACGGCATTGTTGGCAGCCCATTGCGCAAGTTTTGAGAATATCGAAATTCGATATGGCGAAGAGGTGTTGGACACGGCGACCCACGCTAACGGGGTTACCGTTCTTTCCCACGTGGCAACCGTCACAACGGAAACAAGCGCAAAGGGGCTGATAATTGCCAACGGTGTGTGGTCGACGCTGAGCAACCTTGTGCCCGGTCGGGCGATACCTGCATTCTCCGGCCAGATCGCCTGGCGCGCGACTGCACTAAACGATGGTACCGTACCGGATGGACTGGCTGAAGATGCCACGCATTTGTGGATGGCACCGCACGCACATCTTGTCAGCTACGGGATGCGGATGGGGCGTGAGGTCAATCTTGTCGCCGTTACACCATGGCAAGGACAAAGCGAACCTACCAAGGGACGCACTGTATCGCTGGACGAGCGCAATATATTCGATCGGCACTTCTCACGATGGCATGAGCCAATCCGAGATTTCGTAACGGACGGAGCACTGCGTTGGAAGGGTTGGCCATTGTTTGCAGCCAAGGCACCAAAGGCACTTCATAATGGACCAATTGCACTGATTGGCGATGCTGCCCACGCAATGCTGCCCTATGCAGCCCAAGGCGGCGCCCAGGCCATCGAAGATGCGCTCGTTTTGGCAGCCTGTTGCGCTGAAAGTCACGATGACCTGACGATGGCCTTTACAGCCTATGCGGCGAAACGGCGGAAGCGTGTGGCGCAAGTCATGGCCACCGCGCGGCAAAACCGGCAGATTTATCATCTCGGTTGGCCGATGAGTTTCGCGCGCGACACGGTGCTCCGTTTGACACCGCAAGAAAGGCTACAACAGCGAATGGACTGGATTTACGGCTGGCAAACTGAAGCGAACCTGTCTTCCAACAACAACACCACCGGATAGACGGCCGACGCCTTGCGCCCGATCCGTACACCAGCCTTAGCCAGCAAAGAATGATTTGATAAAACCAAAGACCGAAGATGCGTGCGTCGCCTTTGGTTTCAAAGATCAAAGCACACGACAACATAAAGCGCGACGAAAGCGACAGAGACCACACAGGGCAGCCATTGCTGGACAAGTTTCGTCAATTGCAATGGCGACAAAGCCACTGGCCCTACCCCGAAAGTGGCTGCCCGAACCACCCTCTCCTAATGCAGGATCTGGCTTAGGAACTCTTTGGTGCGCTCGTGCTGCGGGTTGTCGAAGAATTCAGCGGGCTCATTCTGCTCCACAATCTGACCGGCATCCATGAAGATCACGCGGTTCGCGACCTGCCGCGCGAAGCCCATCTCGTGGGTCACGCAGATCATGGTCATACCCTCTTCCGCAAGCGTTACCATAGTCTCTAACACTTCCTTGATCATCTCCGGATCGAGCGCCGAGGTCGGTTCGTCAAATAGCATGATACGCGGGTTCATGCACAGCGAACGTGCAATCGCCACGCGCTGCTGCTGACCACCAGAAAGTTGGCCAGGAAATTTGTTCGCCTGCTCGGGGATCTTCACCCGCTCTAGAAAGTGCATCGCGATGTCTTCCGCCTCTTTCTGAGGCATTTTGCGCACCCAGATCGGCGCCAGAGTGCAGTTCTCAAGAATGGTGAGGTGCGGGAATAGATTGAAGTGCTGGAACACCATGCCGACCTCGCGGCGCACCTCATCAATTTTCTTCAGGTCTGACGTCAGTTCGATACCATCAACGATGATCTGGCCTTTTTGG
>JBCCRF010000072.1:0-10904 GCA_039208305.1 Pseudomonadota bacterium | reverse complement strand
GCTGGGGCGGCGAGATTCTCGCCGGCTCGCTCTTCGCTCCCTGTTGCCCGACGCTAAGAACGGAAAGTTCACAGCGCTAGCTTGCTAAACAGCCGCCACAACCTCGATCTCAATTTTGAACTCCTCCCGCGTGAAGCCCGAGACGATCATCAGCGTCGACGCTGGCGGCGGGTTGATAGCGGCCAACCATCGGTCGCGGGATTTCATGTAGCCTTGCATGTGCTTCCGGTCGGTCACGAAAGCGCGAACGTGCAGGGTGGCACCGCGGTTTGTTCCTGCCTCGGCGAGGATGGCATCAATGTTTGCGAAGCAAATATCGGCCTGTTCCTCAACGCCGTCAGGCACGCTGCCATCGGCGGCAAGACCGAGCTGTCCGGAGGTCAGGATCAGCGCGCCCGGCGCGGTGAGCGCTACGCCGTGGGAGTAGCGGGCGAAAGGCGGCGAGATGCTGTTTGGCGTGAGGCCCTGAACCTCGAAACCCGATTCTCCATTCTCGCCTGGAGCGTCCAATTCGTCCGCCATTGTTGAAAGCCTCGCCGAAGTTGCCTGTTCGATCAGCACCCTATGGCACCAACTGCATAGAAAATCAGCAGCAATGTCGATTGATCGAAAAATAGGCAGTCAAAAGTTGACAAGTCGGGCCGTTCGGTTTGCGATAGTCCACTGTGGGCCCCTTCCTCCCCAAACGAGCGCGCCGATACCGGGCCCCGTGCGCCATCTCGGGGTGTTCGCCTCGAGCACAGAACAGCACTTGAGGTTTCCCATGCTCCGTACCCTTGCACTCGCTCTCACCGCTGCGACCACGCTGGCTGCGTCCACTGCCTTGGCGGAAACGACGAAGGTCACCTTTGGCACGAACTGGCTGGCCCAGGCGGAACATGGCGGCTTCTACCAGTCTGTCGCCGATGGCACGTTTGAAGCATGCGGCCTTGAGGTCGAGATCATTTCAGGTGGCCCGCAGGTCAACAATCGAGCGCTGCTGCTGGCCGGCCGCATCGACTACCACATGGGCGGTGATATGCTGCAGGCGTTTAACGCCATTGAGCAGGGCATCCCGGTGAAAGTGGTGGCAGCCGCGTTCCAGAAGCATCCGCAGGTGATTGTGGCGCACCCGGATGTCGAATCCTGGGACGACCTGAAATCCAAGTCGCTGCTGATCGGCGATAACGGTTTCCAGTCCTACTACCAGTGGATGATCGCCGACCACGGTTTTACCGCCGCCCAGCGCGAGCCCTACACGTTCAACCCTGCACCGTTCCTCGCCGATACCGGCAAGGCCATGCAGGGCTATCTGTCCTCCGAGCCTTATGTGGTGGAGAAGGAGGGTGGCTTCACGCCGAAGGTCTTTCTGATCGCCGATCAAGGCTACACGACCTATGCCACAACCGTCGAAGCCATGGCCGACACGGTGGAGAACAAGCCGAAAGAGGTGAAATGCTTTGTCGAGGGCTCGATCAAGGGCTGGTACAACTATCTCTACGGTGACAACGCCGCCGCCAACGAGCTCATCAAAGCCGCCAACCCGGAGATGACCGACGACAAGATCGCCTACGCCATCGCGAAGATGAAGGAATTCGGCATCGTCGAGTCAGGCCTCGCGGAAACCAAAGGCCACGGAAACATCGACGCCGGGTAGGTCCCGGCCTGCTACGCCAAGATGGTGAAAGCCCGTGTTGTGAAGGAAGGGCTCGATGTGGCCTCGTCCTACACTCTGGACTTTGTGGGCAATGGCGTCGGGATGGACCTGAAGAAATAGGTTCGCCATTGTCGACACCCGACGCTTGAAACGAAGGTTCGACGGAAATCCTATGACGGCGCACGTCCTCGACCTTCACCATGTGGACAAGACATTCGGCGCAGGGCGGGGCGGCAACACCGTTCAGGCCCTGTCCGATTTCTCGCTGTCGGTGCGCGAGGGGGATTTCCTTTCTCTCCTCGGCCCGTCCGGTTGCGGCAAGTCCACCGTCCTGCGCATCGTCGCCGGTCTCATGCGTCCGACGTCCGGGCGCATCGTCTGGGTTGGTCAGTCCGGCGGCAAGGCCAGCAAACCACCGTCCGGTGATCTCGGCGTCGTCTTTCAGGAGCCGACGCTGATGCCGTGGGCGACGGTGGAAGACAATGTCTATCTGCCTTTCCGCCTCGACGGGCAGAGCCTGTCATCGGTCCGCGATCGTATTCGCGAAATGCTGGACCTTGTCGGACTGTCCGGCTTTGAGGCTGCTTATCCGCGCGAGCTCTCAGGCGGTATGAAGATGCGCGTGTCCATCGCCCGCGCCATGGTCACGAAACCCAAGCTGATCCTGATGGATGAGCCTTTTGCGGCGCTGGATGAAATCACGCGTTTTCGTCTCAACAACGATCTTCTCGACATGCAAGCGCGCATCGGTTGCACGGTGGTGTTCGTGACGCACTCTGTGTTCGAAAGTGTTTTCCTGTCGAACCGTATCGTCGTCATGGCGGCTCGGCCCGGACGGCAGATTGCGGAGATTGCGGTCGACGAACCTTATCCCCGCGACGAGGAATTTCGCACCACGTCCGAATACGCTGCCCATTGCCGTGAAGCGAGCGAGGCACTGCACTCGGCCATGGAAATGAGGGCCGTGGCATGAGTGACGCCACCATCGAACGAGCCGCCGTCGTGGACGACAGCGAGAATGTCGATCTTGAAGAACGCGCCCGCGCGCGGCGCGAATCCATCGACAAGACGGCCGGATGGTTGATGCCGCTGCTCACCATAGCGCTGGGGATCTGGCTGTGGGACCGCATTGTCGTCTGGAACGACATCAAGCCCTTCATCCTGCCCGGCCCGATGCGCGTGGCGGAAACGCTGATCGCCGACGCGGGTCTCCTGTGGGACGATCTATTGCAGACCATGTCCATCACGCTGCTGGCATTAGTAGTGGCGGTGGTCGGTGGCGTCGGCCTTGCGGTGCTTTTCACGCAATCGCGGCTGATAGAGCAATCGCTGTCGCCTTATGCGGTTATCCTGCAGGTGACGCCCGTCATCGCCATCGCACCTCTCATTCGTATCTATGTGGAATCGCCCACGATCCAACTTCTGCTTTGTGCATGGATCGTTGCCTTCTTCCCAATCCTCTCCAACACGACGCTTGGGCTGAACTCGACGGACCACAATCTGCGTGATCTCTTCAAGATTTACGGCGCATCCCGCTGGCAGCGGTTGCGCTACATGCAACTGCCTTCAGCCTTGCCATATTTCATGGGCGGTTTGCGGATTGCAGGTGGTCTTGCGCTGATCGGAGCGGTGGTGGCGGAGTTCGTGATTGGTGTTGGCGGCACCGGGAACGGCCTGGCCGCGCGCATTCTGGAATCAGGCTACCGCCTCAATATCCCGCGCCTTTACGCAGCGTTGATCGTGATCGCGCTGGCAGGGGTCGCAATCTACCTTATCACAGGCTGGTTGAGTCATATTGCGCTGCGCAAATGGCACGAAAGCGCCGTGAAACGGGAAACATGAGCGACTTTCTTACCCTGCCGAGCGGCGACGTCACGCTGGAGGATGTCACGGTCCCCGCCTGCCTAGCGGGCCAACCCGGCGACCTCATCCGCACTGACCTCACGATACGCGACGGCAAGCTGTCGGACGAGCCTGTCGAGCAGCGTGTCACCATGGGCGGAGCGATGGTCTTCCCCGCCTTCACCGACATGCACACCCACCTGGACAAAGGGCACATTTGGGGTAGGGCACCGAACCCCGACGGCACCTTCATGGGCGCGCTGGATACGGTGCGTGCGGACTGTCGCGCCAACTGGGCGGCAGAGGACGTTCGCGCCCGCATGGATTTCTCCCTGCGCTGCGCCTACGCCCACGGCACACGCGCCATTCGCACACATCTCGACTCCATTCCCCCACAGAACGAGATTTCGTGGCCCGTCTTCGCGGAAATCCGCGCCGATTGGGCGGATCGTATCGACCTGCAAGCTGCCTGCCTTGTCGGCATGGAAGGCGTCACGCTGCCCGACGAAAACGACACCTACGCCCACACGGCAGAACTCGTCGCTAAAGCGGGCGGCGTGCTGGGGGCGGTGACCTATCCAATCGCCGATCTGCAAAAGCGGCTGAACCGCTTCTTCGACCTTGCCGAGAAGCACGACCTCCACACCGATTTCCACGTTGATGAAACGGGTGATCCGTCTGTCGCAACGCTACGCACAATTGCCCAAACCGTACTCGACCGAGGGTTTGGAGCACCGGTGACGGTGGGCCATTGCTGTTCGCTCGCCGTGCAGCCGGACGATGATTGGAAGCACACGCTCGACCTCGTTGCGAAAGCAGGGATTGCCGTCGTATCGCTGCCCATGTGTAACCTCTATTTGCAGGCGCGGGAGTCGGGCACCACACCGCGCTGGCGCGGTGTCACGTTGGTGCATGAGATGGTGGAGCGCGGCATTCCTGTCGCCTTCGCCTCCGACAATACACGCGATCCATTCTACGCCTATGGCGATCTCGACATGCTGGAGGTCATGCGCGAGGCGACCCGCATCGCTCACTTGGACCATTCGCGCGACGATTGGCCGAAAGCCTTCACAGCCACACCGGCGCAGGTCTGTGGCTTCGATGCGGCGACATACCATGCAGGCAACCCCGCTGATCTGGTTATCGTGAAAGCGCGGTCCTGGACAGAACTGTTCGCCCGACCGCAGACAGACCGCATCGTGCTGCGCGGTGGCCGCGCCATTGACCGCACGCTGCCGGACTATGCCGAACTCGACCACCTCATGGAGGCCTGACATGACGCAACCCGATCTCGAAGGCGCCATCAAGGCGCTCTCCCACCTCGACATCGACACCAACCCCGCCACCGTGCGGCAGAAGTCGCGTGACTTTTTCTGGTATTCGCCCGTGCTGAAGGCCCGGCTGGATCATGTGGTGGCGGATTTCACCGTCTCGCCGCGAAGTGAAGACGAGGTGATCGAGGTCCTAAAGATCTGTCACGCCCACGGCGTGCCGGTGACGACACGCGGCGCGGGCACCGGCAATTACGGGCAGGCCATGCCGCTCGCCGGTGGCTGCGTGATGCACCTTATCCACATGAACGCGGTGAAAAAGGTCTATCCCGGTGGTGTGGTGGTGGAGCCGGGCTGCCTTCTGAAAGACCTCGACGCCCACTGCAAGGAGGATTCGGGGCAGGAAATCCGCATGTTCTCGTCCACCTGGGCGACAGCGACCATCGGTGGATTTATCGCCGGAGGGTCCGGCGGTGTCGGCTCGGTGCGCTGGGGGTCGCTGCGCGACCTCGGCAACATCATACGCCAGCGCGTGGTGACGATGGAGGCCGAGCCGCGCATTCTGGAATTCCGCGGTGAGGAGATCGCCCGCGTATCCCACGCATACGGCACCAATGGCATCATCACCGAAGTCGAGATGCCGCTCGCGCCGGCCTATGAGTGGATCGATCTTGCTCTTGGGTTCGATGATTTTTCCGACGCGCTGACCTTCTCATACGAACTGGCGCGGGAAGATGGCATTCTCGTCAAGCTCATCACGCCCCACGAAGCGCCGATTGCCCATGACTATTTCCAGCGCTTCAAGGAGGTCGTGGACGAGACCACGAGTCTCGTGATGATCATGGTCGCGCCCCATTCGATGGAGGGGTTCAAGACCTTCATGGAGCGTCGTCCGGCAGCGCGCATTGTCTATCGATCCGACGACAATCAGTTGGCGCGCCACCCTGGCCACATTTTCGAATACGGCTGGAACCATACCACGCTGCGTGCACTGAAGGTGGACCCGACGATCACCTATCTGCAGGTGCGCTATGGTGGTGACGATCCCATCGCGCAGGTGGAATCCATCCGCGAAAAATTCGGCGCAGAAGTGCTGCAACATCTGGAAGTGATGCGCGAAAACGGTCGCGTGATCTTCGCTGGGCTCCCCATTGTGAAATTCACCACTGAAGAACGGCTGGACGAGATCGTTGCCGGTCACGAAGAACTGGAATGTCTGATCTTCAACCCGCACCGCTACACGCTGGAGGAGGGCGGTCGGCAGACAGTCGATACCCGACAGCTGGATTTCAAACGCGAGGCAGATCCACAAGGCCTGCTCAACCCCGGCAAGATGATCGCGTGGGACGACCCCGATTACGGCTTCGATCAGATGTATGCCTATCCTGGCATTCAAACCGCCTCGGAGGCGGCTGAATGAGTGCAACCGACGCGTCTAAAGGCACCGCCCTCGTCATCCACGCGCATCCCTGCCGCGATTCCTTCAACGCCGCACTCTACGACACAACGGTCGCCGCGTTGGAGCGCAGCGGTTGGGCGGTCGATGGCTGCGATCTCTACGCGGAGAAATTCGATCCCGTTCTCTCCGATCAGGACCGGCGCGAATACCACGACCTGGAGATCAATCGACACAAGGTCGAGCCCTATGTGCTGCGTTTGCAGGCGGCGCGGGCGTTGGTCTTTGTCTATCCCGTTTGGAACTACGGCCCGCCGGCGATGTTGAAGGGCTTTCTCGACCGGGTGTTTCTGCCCGGCGTCTCGTTCAACCTGGAAGAGACCTCGCCCGGCAAAGTGAAGCTCACACGCGCGCTCGATCATATCGACCGGCTTGCGGTTGTGACGACCTATGGTGGCGACAAGCTGCGCACCTTCCTCTCCGGTGACCCGCCGCGCAAATACATGACCCGCACCATGCGCGCGACCGTCGGCCTGCGCGCCCGCAGCCGTTATTTGGCGCTCCACGACATGAACAATGTCGATGCCGATGGCCGCCAGAAGTTCCTCAACAAGATTCAACGGGAGATGGCAGCCCTTTGAGCAGCGAAGCCGATATTCCGGTGCTTGACTGGCGGCGCTTTGAGAGCGACCGCGCCGGCTTCGTCGCAGACCTCGGCGCTGCGGCGCGCGACACGGGCTTCTTCGTCCTCGCCCATCATGACATCCCGGTCGATCTTGTCAGCCAGACGTTTGCGGCAGGTGACGAATTTTTTGACTTGCCGCTCGAACGTAAGGAACAGGTCGCCATCCATCTGTCCGGCGGAACCAATCGCGGTTACGCGGGGCAGGGATCGGAGGCGCTGGACGAGGCAAGCGGCGTGAAGGACCGCAAAGAGGCCTTCAATGTCGGGCTGGAACTCGCCGCCGATGACCCGCGGATGGGCGAGCCGTTCCGCGCCACCAACCTCTGGCCGGAACTGCCCGGTTTTCGCGATACCATGCTCGCCTATTACTACGCAGCGTTGGCGCAGGGCATCGCGCTGCACCAAGCGGTCGCTCTCGATCTCGGTCTAGACGAAGCTTATTTCGAGAGCTCATTCGATGCCCCTATGGCGACGTTGCGCCTGTTGCACTACCCGGCTTGTGACAGCGCGGCGTCCATCGGTGCGGGCGCCCATACCGACTATGGTTCGTTGACCCTGCTGATGTCCGATGGTGTCGGCGGCTTGCAGGTGCGTCGGCGCGGCTCGGACGACTGGATCGACGCGCCCCATGTACCGGGGGCGCTCATCATCAATATCGGCGATTGCCTCATGCGGTGGACGAATGACATCTACGTTTCCACGCCACACCGTGTCGTCGCGCCGCCCAGACGTCGTCGCTCGATTGCCTTTTTCCTCGACCCGAACCCGGACGTGGAGGTTGCCGCGCTTCCGGGCACAGGCGAGGCCCGCTATCCTGCGGTCACCGCGAGCGATTACCTCGCCTCACGCCTTGCCGCCACCTACGAGAAGCCATCATGAGACGTCTCTTCTGGGCGCAATACAAAACGGCGGAGTTTGCGCCGCTGCCGGGCGGCACAATTGATCCCGACAGGACGATCGCCATTCTGCCAACCGCCGCCATCGAGCAGCATGGACCCCATCTGCCGGTCGGCGTGGACACAATGATCCAGGATGGGATGATCTCTACGCTCTGCAACCACACGCCGGATGATCTCGATATTCGTATCCTACCGACGCAAGCAATCGGCAAATCGAACGAACACCTCCACGCCCCCGGCACGTTAACGCTGACGGCGGCGCAGGTGCTGGAAGCCTGGGTCGAGATCGGCCTTTCCGTCGCGCGGGCAGGAGTGAGGAAAATTGTCATCGTCAATTCCCATGGTGGCAATCTCGATCTGATCAACATCATCGCAAGGGAACTGCGGGTGCGCGCGAACATGCTCTGCGCGCGCACGCAATGGATGACCTTCGGTACGCCTGACGACCTGCCAGGTGGTGCGCTGACGGCTGAGGAAAGCCGCTTCGGCATTCACGGCGGCGACCTGGAAACCAGTCTTATGCTGCATTTCCATCCCGACTTGGTGGATATGTCGAAAGCCGAGAACTTCCATTCCACTGCTGCCGATGGCGGCCTACAGCCGACGGGTCTGCCGTCTTACGGGTGGATTGCGTCTGACTTGAGCGATGCGGGAACGGTGGGCGACGCGACCAAGGGTACGGCAGAGCGTGGAAAGGCGGCGGCAGAGCATCAGGTGAAAGGCTTCATCGGGATGTTAAGGCAGGTGGAAACGTTCGATCTTGCTCGGCTCGATTAGGACCTCACGTTTCACTTCAACAAGGTGAATCAATCCGTCATCGGATTCCCGCATCCGCCTAAAATGACTCGTCTTTCGCCCCGTTCGGTGAAACAAGCGCCGTAAATCAAACGGACGCATTTCACCGTGATCGGCATCGCCATCCTCGCCGGGGCCTATATCCTCAGCCATTTCTATCGCTCGTTTCTCGCCGTGCTGTCGCCGCAGCTGACCGCGGAGCTCGGGCTCGGGCCTGATGTGTTGTCAGATGCGCTAGGCGCATGGTTTGCGGCCTTTGCGCTAGCGCAATTTCCGGTCGGTTCGCTGCTCGACCGGGTTGGCCCGCGATGGACCGCGGCGAGCATGTTCGCCGTCGGCGCCGGCGGTGGCGGACTGCTGTTTGCGGCATCTGAAACTGCGATGGGCCTTACCATCGGCATGGTGATGTTGGGCATCGGTTGCGCGCCGGTTTTGATGGCGTCGGTCTTCATTTTCAAACGCACTTACTCGGGTCGCCAATTCGCGATGCTAACGTCGAGCTTCATTGCGGCGGGGTTGATGGGCAACATCATCGGCTCCAGTCCGCTGGCTTGGGCGTCGGCGACCTTCGGCTGGCGCGCGACGATGATTGGGCTGGCGGTGGTGACTTGCACTCTGGCCGTAGGAATTCTGCTCTTCGTCTCAGACCCGCCGCGGGCGGAACAACCGGCCAGCGGGCAGGGCAGCTATTGGGACCTGATGAAGCTGAAACCGCTATGGTTCATCTTCCCGCTCCTGTTCGTGAACTACGCCGTAATTGGTGGTCTGCGCGGGCTGTGGGCCGGGCCGTATTTCGCGCAGGTGCACGGGTTGGAGCAGGTCGCCATTGGCAACGCTCTTTTCGTAGTGGCGATCATCATGGCGCTGGGCAGCCTCGCTTACGGACCGGCGGACAAGATCTTCAACTCGCGAAAATACGTTGTTCTGGCGGGTGGAGGCGTTGGTCTGACAGCGCTGCTGTGGTGGACCTTCAATCCCGGGGCGAGCCTTCTTCAGACCCAAGTTGCGCTTGCCGTGCTGGGCTTCTGCACCATGTATTTCGGCCTAACGATGGCTCACGGCATGGCTTTCATCCCGGACCATCTGACGGGTCGTGGGGTCACGCTGCTGAACTTCTTCAACATGGGTGGCGTCGGCGTGATGCAGTGGCTGTCGTCTGGCGTCTATCGCGCCAACCAGGTGGAAGGCGACTTCTTGCAGGCCTTCCAGTCAGTGTTGATCTTCTACGCCGTGGCGTTAGGTGTGGCACTGGCAATCTACGCGCTGTCAGAAGATCGTCCGCCGGAGAAGGCTTAAGCGAAGGCAGTGGCAATCGGCCTGATTTCGCCCGTCACGATGCCGTTGCGATTGCGGATCTTTGGGCGGGCGAGATTGTGCAGGACTTCGTGTAACGGATCGGCTTCGCCGAGCAGTTTCGCGGTCATGGCTGCCATCATCGCTTCTGCGGCTCGGGTGCCGCCATCGTCGCATTTCAGCGCGATGCCGACACCGAGCTCTGGAATAGCCCCACAGAACACACCTTCCGCGCCAGTCTTGGCGAAGAGACGACCTGCACCGATCTCCATGTAAGTCGTGCAGAAGCGGCCTGTTCCGGCGACGAACCACGGGTTTGCCATGCAGGCCTGCATCAGCCGTGCCGCCGCTTGCGCGCGATCCGCTGATAAACCGTTGCCCGTTGCCATGCGGGCAAAGCCCAGCGCCATGGCATCAAGCGGGATCGCATGGGTGGGGATGGAGCAACCGTCGGTGCCGCAGTCTTCGCTGATGAGGTGCGCAACGCCCGTGACCTCCACCATCGCTTCACGCACCGCCTCCATCGTCGGATGGTCGGGCGATATGTAGCCGGTTGGATCGATGTGATTGTGTGCAGCCGTACAGACGAAACCCGCATGTTTGCCCGAACAATTGTTGCAGACGGCGCCGGGTGGTTCGGTGAAGGTGCGGGCCTGTTCAATCAGCACCGCTTCGTGGGTGGACCAGTGGCCGCCGCATTCCAGCGCCGTTTCATCAAGCCCAGCCTTAGCCAGCATGGCGCGGGCGGTGTCGATATGGCCAGGCTCGCCGGAGTGGGAGGAGCATGCAAGCGCCAGCATGTCGTCGCTGAAGCCGAGCGCATCTGCTGCACCGGATTCAATTAACGGTAGCGCCTGGATGGCTTTGACAGCGGAGCGCGGGAAGACAGGCGAGGCGGTGTCGCCGGTCTGCCAGACGGTTCTGCCATTGGCATCCATGACGACAGCAGCGCCCCGATGGATGCTTTCAACCCGATCGCCGCGGGTCACTTCGATGAGAATAGGATTGGCCATCAATAGGGTGCGTCCACGTCGCCCAGTTCAACATAAACGCTCTTGATCTGGCTGTAGCTGTCGATGGCGTGGTG
>JBCCRF010000071.1:0-11185 GCA_039208305.1 Pseudomonadota bacterium | reverse complement strand
GCCGGTGAACATAGAAGCGCATCAGGAGTTCCACCACAAAGATGGCGAGGATGCCGTTGTCCAGCGCGACCAGAAACGGGCCGATGGAGGCCATCAGCCCGGGATAGGTCTCCAGCCCCAGCACGATGGCGTTGATCACCACCAGTGCGATGATGGCGTATTCGAAACGGCGGTCGTTGAGCAAAGCGGCGAGGCGGTCACGCATGGCAATGATTCGCTGGCGGAAAGGACATGCCCCCATGTAGGCCACATGGCCGCACTTGCCAGTGGGCAAGCCGTTTGCAGCGCAGCATTTTGCTTCCTAAATCTTGGCTTCGAGATTTTCCACAGAGGCCGATAGCATGAGCGACACGATCAAACCGGAACTGGTGAACTGGGATGGCCCGATGGGCCTGCCGCACTTCGAAGCTATCGAAAGCGGACATTTCGCGGCGGCCTTCGAGATTGCGTTGAAACAGGACCGTGCCGAGATCAATGCCATTGCAGGAAATGCTGACGATCCCACCTTCGATAATACTGTTACGGCGCTGGAACTGTCCGGCCACGATCTTTCTCGGGTCTCCGCACTGTTCTGGAACCTGATGGGGGCGGATAGCGACGACACGCTGCGGGCGCTGGAGCGGGAGATCGCGCCGAAAATGTCCCGTCACGGGTCTGAGACAGCGGCAAACAAAATGCTGTTCCAGCGCATCGACACGCTTTGGCAGAACCGCGAAAGCCTGAACCTGACCACCGAGCAGGAGCGCGTGCTGGAGCGCAAGTGGCAGGGTTTCGTGCGCGGCGGTGCAGCGCTGGCCGACGAGGAGCAGGAACGCTTGGCCGAAATCAACGCTCGCCTGGCCGAACTGGGGGCGAGCTTCGCCCAGAACATTCTGGCGGACGAAAAAGACTGGATGCTGCTCATCGAGGATGAAGTGAAGCTCGCCGGTCTGCCGCCGTTCCTGCGCGATGCGATGAAATCCGCCGCGAGCGAGCGGGGCGAAGACGGCAAATATGCTGTGACGTTGTCGCGCTCGATCATCGAACCGTTCCTCACATTCGCGGATGACCGGTCGTTGCGAGAGGAAGCCTTCGCTGCGTGGACGGCGCGGGGCAAGAATGGCGGCGAGACCGACAACCGGGCCAATGTGCAGGAGATCGTGCGCCTGCGTGCGGAGAAGGCGGCGTTGCTCGGCTACGAGACTTTTGCACATTTCAAACTTGAAAATCAGATGGCGAAGGAGCCCGGTGCCGTGATCGAACTGCTGGAAACGGTTTGGGAAAAGGCTGTCGACAAGGCAGCAAGCGAAGAGCAGGTGCTGGCGGAGCGCATCGCAACGACCGGCGCGAACCACGACGTGAAACCGTGGGACTGGCGCTACTATTGCGAGCAGGTCCGCGCCGAGACCTACGCCTATGATGAGGCGGAGCTGAAGCCCTATCTCGCGCTCGACAATGTCATCGCGGCCGCCTTCGACGTGGCGCAGCGCCTTTTCGGCATCACGATGGAAGAGCGAAAGGACCTCAAGGCCTACCACCCGGATGTGCGGGTGTTTGAGGTAAAGAATGCCGACGGTTCACACCGCGCCGTCTTCTTGGGCGATTATTTCGCGCGACCCTCTAAACGCTCCGGCGCATGGATGAGCGGCTTCCGCTCGCAGCATAAATTGACCCTGCCGGACGGTACGGAGGGCTCCGCGCCGATCATCGTCAACGTGATGAATTTCGCGAAAGCTCCTGCGGGTCAGGCGACGCTTCTGTCCATGGACGATGCGCGCACGCTGTTCCACGAGTTTGGCCACGCGCTGCACGGTTTGTTGTCCAATGTGACCTATCCCAGCGTCTCCGGCACGTCGGTGGCACGGGACTTTGTGGAACTGCCGAGCCAGGTCTATGAGCACTGGTTTACCGTGCCGGAGGTGCTGGCGAGGCACGCTCGCCATGTGGAGACGGGCGAACCGATGCCGCAGGCTCTGCTGGACAAGGTGCTCGCCGCGCTCACCTTCAACGCGGGTTTCGGCGCGGTGGAATTCACGTCGTCCGCGCTGGTGGATATGGCGTTCCACACGCTCTCCGGCGACGACGCGACGATCGACGACGTGCTTGATTTTGAGGCGACGAAGCTGAAGCGCCTCGGCATGCCGAACGCTATCGTCATGCGCCACGCGACACCGCATTTCGCCCATGTGTTCTCAGGCGATGGCTACAGCGCCGGGTACTACAGCTACATGTGGTCGGAAGTGCTGGACGCTGACGCCTTCGCCGCTTTCGAGGAGGTGAAGAACCCCTTCGACCCGGCACTCGCCCAGCGTCTGCATGACCACATCTACAGCGCGGGCGGGTCCATCGATCCGGAAGAGACCTACAAGGCCTTCCGCGGCAAGATGCCGACGGTGGAAGCGATGATCGAAAAGCGCGGGCTGGTAGCGGCCTAACGTGTGGGCATACGGTTTTACCCGTCCGCCGATGCCATGCCCGGTTGTTTCTGTTTCACCAAAGGCAGCAGCAGCAGGGCGACCAAGAAAAGTCCGACCACTGGCGCGACACCCAATTGCTGGCTGCCCGTCGCTGTCGTGATAATACCGATCAGCAGCGGAGCGAGGAAGGATGTGGCGCGACCCGACAGGGCGTAGAGACCGAAGGCTTCAGCCATACGGTCCGGATGGGCCTGATCCACCATGAGCGTGCGTGATGCCGCCTGAAGCGCTCCGCCCGCTGCGCCGATGAGGCCGCCACAAATGTAGAACACGATGGTCGGCAGATTCGAACCGGGCTCCAGCGACATGAACAACGCCTGTGTCGGGCTGGTGGTGACGATGGTGAGGCTCGACAGCATCAACACGATGACTGATGTAACGACCACGAATTTCGGGCCGCGGGCTGCATCCGCCCGTCCGCCTACATAAGCGCCGATCACGCCGGTGATGTTGGCCAGGATGCCGAAAATGCCCACCTGGACGATGTTCCACTGCAGCACGCCGACCGCGTAAATGCCGCCAAATGTGTAGAGCCCGTTCAGCGCATCGCGGTAGAGCATGGAGGAGCCGAGATAGGCGAAGAGCGATGG
Organism: Pseudomonadota bacterium; assembly: GCA_039208305.1. Taxonomy (GTDB): domain Bacteria; phylum Pseudomonadota; class Alphaproteobacteria; order Rhizobiales; family Rhizobiaceae; genus Pseudahrensia. Next base: position 8,139 of record JBCCRF010000071.1, on the reverse strand, counting down.
CGTCTGCGGAAGTGATTTGATCGTATTCAGCAGTCCGACAAGGCCCGCTTTGACCGCCCCCTTGGCCACTTTTTTCGACTTTACGTCCGGCGTGAAGAGAAAGAGGGGGATGACAAAAATGAGATACCAGATGCCCGTCAGCGGACCGGAGGCGCGCTCGCCTTCCTTGGCGGATGCGTCGATACCGAACATCGGATCGCCGCCGAGCAGCGTCTTGCCTTCGTCATTGGTGGCCATGGTCAGCAAGACGACAATGAGGGTGAGCAGCCCGGCCACGTAGCCCAACGCCCAGGCATTGCCCGACAGCTTGCCCAGTTGGGCGCGGGGGACGAGGCTCGGCATCATGGCGTTGTTGAAGACGGCTGCGAACTCGAAGCCGATCATAGTGATGACAAAGGCTGCGAGCGCGAAAAGAACGCCGCCCGTACCCGCATTCGGTACCGCCCACCACAGGCCGATGGAGCCTGCAATGGCGAGGATGGAGAAGCCGAAAATCCAGGGTTTGCGCGGACCGGAAGCGTCGGCAATCGACCCCAGCACCGGCGACAGGCCCGCGATCAATATGCCGCCGATGGCCGCTGCATAGCCCCAATAGGCCTGACCCGTCACACCGTCCGGTGCGACGGAGGCCGCGAAATAGGGCGCAAAAATGAACGTGATGATGAGCGTGTGAAAGGGTTGGGCGGCCCAATCAAACAGCATCCAACCCCAGATGCCTTTCTTGCCGACACGTGCCTCCTTCGGCTCCTCGTCGGTCACATTGCGGGGTGCCTGCGCGGCGCGGACCTTCTCGATATCGCTCATGTGCCTGTCTCTCCCATCAGGCGTCATCGTAGCAGCAGGCTGTCATGCCCGCCCGACGATGGCTAGCCCTCCCGCAAACGATCCCGCAGAACGAATTTCTGAATCTTGCCCGTGCTCGTCTTGGGCAGTTCTTCGAAGATGAAGGTCTTGGGAATCTTGAAGCCGGCCATGCGTTCGCGGCACCATGCGCTCATGGCGTCGCCATCGCCGGTCGTGCCGGGTTTCAGTTCCAGAAAGGCGCAAGGGGTCTCGCCCCATTTTTCGTCCGGCTTGGCGACGACGGCGGCGGCCAAGACGTCCTCGTGGCCGGCAAGAATGCCTTCGATCTCCACGGAGGAGATGTTTTCGCCGCCGGAGATGATGATGTCCTTGGAGCGGTCGCGAATCTTCAGATAGCCGTCGGGGTTCATCACCGCCAGATCGCCGGTATGGAACCAGCCCCCTTCGAAGGCCGCCTGCGTAGCTGATGGATTGCGATAGTAGCCCTTCATAACCACGTTGCCGCGCACCATGATCTCGCCCATCGTTTCGCCATCGGCCTCGACGGGCTGCATGGTGTCGGGGTCGGCCACCATCACGTCCTCCAACACAGCGTAGCGCACACCCTGCCGGGAGTTCAGTTCGGCGAGTTCATCGTTGGGCTTGCCCAGCCACTCAGCCTGCGGCGCGCATTCGACGACGTGGCCATAGGTTTCCGTCAGCCCGTAAACATGGGTGAGGGTGAAGCCTGCCCGCTTTACCGCGTCCAGCACGGCAGGGGGTGGCGGGGCAGCTGCGGTGTAAACGCGGATCGGCCAATCGAAGTCGCGCCTCTCCTCGTCCGTCGCGTTGATGAGCATGGACAACACGATGGGTGCGCCACCGAAATGGGTAACGCGATGGTCGCCGATGGCGCGGTAGAGGTTCGTTGCGTTGACGTTGCGGATCAGCACCGACATGCCGCCGGTCGCGGCCAGCGCCCAGGCGTGGCCCCAGCCGTTGCAGTGGAACAGCGGTACCACATACATGTGCACGGGGAAGGTCGCTTCTCCCTCCAGCCCGGCGGACATGGGCCATGCAGCGGCTGTGCCAAGTGCCATCAGATAAGCGCCGCGGTGATGCACAACCACGCCTTTTGGATCGCTGGTCGTGCCGGATGTGTAGTTGAGTGAAATCGCGTCCCATTCATTGCCGGGCATCACCCAGTCAAAGTTGGGATCGCCCAAGGCGATGAAGGCGTCAGTATCCATCTCGCCGAGGCGCTTACCCTCCGGTTCATCTGTTTGCCTATCGACGATATCGATGACCGGCAGATCGCGCCCAAGCTGCTGTAGAGCTGGTTCGACGGCGGGGGCGAAGCGGGTGTCGGTGACAAGTAGCTTTGCCTCGCCGTGGTTGAGGATGTAGGCGATGGTTGCGGCATCGAGGCGAATGTTGATCGGGTTCACCACCGCGCCCGCCATGGCGACGGCGAACTGCATCTCGAAGGCCTCGGGAATATTCGGCGCGATCATCGCCACCGTGTCGCCGCGCCCGATGCCGCGGGCGGAAAGGGCCGATGCGAAGCGTACGCAGCGTTCATACACCTCGCCCCATGTGCGGGTGATGCTTTCATATGCGTAGGCCGTGCGGTGGGGATAGACGGCGTTCGCTCGGCGCAGAAAGGTCAGAGGGGTGAGGGCCGCGAAATTGGCGGCATTTGCATCGAGATCGATGTCGTAATTCGATGCGGACATTTCTGCGTCATTCGTTGTCAATTCGTGAACCATGTCGGCAATCTCCCCGTCCATTTGCCGCCCCGAACTGCGGTTTTGCCGCATTCGAAGGTCTTCCTTAAGCGGCGCGCGCCCAAGTTTTCTGGGTAACGCGTGCGACGTGTTGTGTCTGCCGCGTCAAGGCAGCGCCTGCAAGACGAAAGAGGTGAAACCGATGGACCATCAGCATTCTCACCAGCCCTCCGCCCGTACGGCTGCAGGCCATGCCCGCCGTTGGTTAGCTGTCGGGTCGCTCGGTTTCTTTGTCGCCTGTCTGCCCGCCGCTGCCAGCGGTTCCAGCTATATGACCATCGGCCTGCCGGACAAGGAGAAGGCCGTGACAGCCATCGGCGTCGTTCCGGAAAAGGAAACGATCGAGTTGAATTTGGGCGGTCTACGTACCGGTGAAGCGCAACTGCCAGGCGGTTCCACCACATTGCGCGAACGTATGGAGATGCGCGCCCGCCTGCGCGAGAAGCGCCAGATGGCCGTCACTATGGCAACCCGTGAGCCTGTTTCGACGGACAATGGCGATCAACAGAGCCTGCCCGTCAGCGCTGACGGCGGCACGCAATTCGACCTGCCGCCGGAGCCATCCGAAAAGCGCGTCGATGATGGTTACGAACAGATAGAGATGCAGGAACTGGGGATGTAGGTCGTTTTTGCGCTCACGCTGTCGGCCTGGCGGCCTTCGCTCCGCGAGGGCGGCGCAGCTATCGCCGGGCGGCTCTTCGCCGCCGTATTGCTTGCATTAAATTCCGAAGCTTAGCCAATTAATCGCCTCAGGCTAAAGCCCGCCACCATCCCCCAGCGATACATCACGGGTTGCCGAACGGATCGACACCGAAAAGCCTGCCATCACGTCTACCGCCACCATCAGCATGATCAGGAAGAAGGTGGAGGTGGCCGCCACCGGAACCAGCAGGAATTCCACCACGAACAGGATCAGCACCAGCGTCGACAGCAGATGGTCGATGATGGACAGCCGCCCGATGCGCGTGGCCTTCAGGATTTCGATAAAGAGCAGCAGCAGCGAGCCGGACAGGATCGCGTCCCCCATATCGAGCCGCCACACGCCGCCTGTCGGCATGGTGATGCTGAACAGTTCGCTCACCCAGATATCACCGCCCGCCGTTCCCGCCATGCCGAAGGCGATGCCGTTGTAAGCGATCAGCGCAAGCGCCATGAGGGGAAAGTTGGACAGCATGAGAGATGGCCTGTGGAAGCAGAACGCGCGGATTGTTGCTGCGCGGCGCGGTGGACGCAAGGGGTTACGGGCACAAGCAATACTGAACACGCCTGCTCAGCATAAAAAAATTGCGCGGGCTTGTCATTTTGATATTTTGCAATATGTATATAGAAATGGATATCGAAGAAATCACCAAAGCGCTGGCCAATCGACATCGTCGCTTGATGTTAAGGTGGCTGAAGACACCACGCGCGTATTTTCCACCTGCACTTCCGGAGCACGCCGACCTGCCTGGCGCCTGCGCGAGCTATATTTATGAGAAGGCGGATCTCTCTCAGGGTACCGTCTCGCAATATCTTTCCCAGCTTGAGCGGGCAGGTCTGATTGTGCGCTCCCGCCACGGCAAGTGGACTTTCTTTCATCGAGATGAAGCCGCGATAGCGCAAGCGCTTGATGCTGTTAGAACTGATATCGGGAGCGATTAGATGGCCAATATTCTTGTGCTCTATGAGAGCAACAATCGCGGCTACACCGCAAAAATGGCGGAGCTTGTCGCCCAAGGTGCCGCAGATGTTCCGGGCGTTCAGGTCCGTCTGCTGAGCGTCGATGAGGCGCAGGTCGATGATCTGTATTGGGCTGATGGTCTCGCGCTTGGCTCGCCGACAAATCTTGGCGGAATCTCGTGGCGTATGAAGCAGTGGTGGGACGAGCGCAGTTTTGATGTCTGGGGCAAACTTGACGGAAAACTGGGCTGCGTTTTCTCTTCATCAGGCGCATGGGGAGGCGGAGCGGAACACGCTTGTCAGGCGCTCACCACGCTGCTCATGAATTTCGGAATGCTGGTCTTTGGCGTCACCGATTATGTAGCACCGAAAATGGCACCTCACTACGGTGCGATCTGTGCAGGGGAGCCGCGAAGCGATAGCGAAAGGGAGATGTGCCAAAGGCTGGGCCGCCGTCTGGCAGAATGGTGCTCGGTATACATCGATGGTGATGGAAAAGCGCACCCCAAGTTTGCTGACTACGATCGCTCCGTTCAACACGTCTGACGGGCGACAACTCAAGCGAGGGTGAGGCGTCGACTATGTCCACAACGGTCACCTTTGATTCCGCGTAACCCAATGGCCAAGTCGCAGCTGGTGGCCGATTGAGTGAGCCGAGATACTTGATCTGGTGGCGGCGCGGGAAGAACTGATTGCAGCATGTGGGGAAGGGTCTGGCGGATGTCCCTGCTAGCCCAGTAATTGCTCAATTATGTGAACCGGCGAGGCTGCTCTCCGCCGCGCAGCGCTGACGCTTAGATGGCGTCTTTCGGCTCGAGAATCTGCTTGCCGCGATACATGCCTGATTTCAGGTCGATGTGGTGCGGGCGGCGCAGTTCGCCGGAGTTCTTGTCCTCGACATAGGTCGGGTTCTTCAGCGCGTCGGTGGAACGGCGGTGGCCGCGCTTCATGCGCGTGATCTTACTCTTTGGGACAGCCATGGTGTCATGCTCCTGCGGGTGCCGGATGAGGCTAGATGCGACTTAGCGCACGCGACCGGTTCTCCGGCGGGCGCTGGGTTGGTATCCAGCTCTCTTGAAACGTCGTCATCGCCACGGCACGGGTGCGGCGGCGTTGCGAGGCGGTATAGAGCATATATGGGGCAGCGCAAGGGGTTTCGCATCGCGGACCCGCACCTATTCGGACCGCAGGCAGCGAATGTAAGCGCCCGATTGCCGTGCTCGCTGTTCCACTCGCCGTGCCATGCGGGCGAGCGAGCGGGATGGGTTGGCCGGATCACGGGTCAGTGGGCTCGGTAGGGTGACCGCCAGCCGCGAGGCCTGGCGTCGTGACAGGCGCGCGGCTGATCGACCAAAGTGATGTTGAGCAGCGGCTTCAATGCCGAAAATGCCCGGTCCCCATTCTGCAATGTTGAGGTAGATTTCCATCATCCGCCGCTTGCCCCACACCCTGTCTGAGGCCAGCGCCAGCGGCACTTCCAGTCCTTTGCGGATGAAGGAGCGGCTGTTCCACAGGAACAGGTTTTTCGCCGTCTGCATGGACACGGTGCTGGCCCCGCGCGGGCGTTCGCCGTCCATCACATCGTCGATCACGGTGTTCACCGCATCCCAGTCGACCCCGGCGTGGGAGCAAAATTTGCCGTCCTCGCTGGAGATGATCGCCTGCACGACATGGGGAGACATGTCGTCGAGCGCGATCCAGTCGCGCTTGATCTCGGTGCCTGAAAGCCCCTGCCAGACCATCAGCGTGGAGACGGGTTTGATGGCGGGCACGGTGTAGAGCGCGATCAGGCCAATGGGCAGAAGAATGAGGATGATGGCGATGATCATGACGCGCTTCACGACCCACCGCGTGATGCGCCGCAGCCGCGAGCTGGAGCGCGTCGGGCCGACCTTGGTGGGTCCATCCTTCTGCGTGATCAATTCATCGACCGGCGAACGTTTTTTGCGCGCGGAGCCGCGCTTGCTGCCCTTGCCGGATGTCGCCTTGCTGCGGGAAGATTTGGCCAATGCTGGTCGCCGTCTCGGGTGTGCGATGGAAAGGGGTCGGTCGCGGCGGGTTTAGCGGGGCAAGCGATGGGCAACAAGCATCGCTTGACGATACCCGTCCATCCGCGCACGACAGCGATAGTCAAACCGGGGGGCATGATGCACGATCTGAAAAGCCAAATGGCCATCATTGCTGACGCTGTGAACGGCTGGCTGGAGATGGAGCTTTCCACTGACACTGTTGCCGATGGCGAGCGCCAGCGCCCTGAGCGGCTGGTGGCGGCGATGCGCCATGGCGTATTGAACGGCGGCAAGCGGGTGCGACCGTTTCTGGTTGTGGAAGCGGCCCGTCTGTTCAGTGTTTCGCTCAAAGACGTACTGCCCACAGCCTGTGCGCTGGAATGCCTCCATTCCTTCTCGCTGGTGCACGATGATTTGCCTGCGATGGATGATGATGACCTGCGCCGCGGCCAGCCCACAGTTCACAAAGCTTTCGACGAAGCGACGGCGATCCTGGCGGGTGACGCGCTGTCGACCCTTGCCTTCGATATACTGGCGTCGCGGTCTTCCGATGATGCGGCTGTGCGGTGCGAACTCACCACTATGCTGGCCCGCGCCTCCGGCTGGGGTGGCATGATCGGCGGTCAGGTGCTGGACATAGAGGCGGAAGAAGCATCGCCGTCCGACGCTGATATTCGCAAGCTGCAAGCCATGAAAACCGGCGCACTCATCTGCTTCGCCTGCGAGGCGGGCGCGGTTCTGGGCAAAGCCGATGATACCGCCCGTGCGTCCTTGAAAAGCTATGGCGAAACGGTGGGCCTCGCCTTCCAACTGGCCGACGATATTCTCGACGTGACCGCCGATACTGCCACTTTGGGCAAGACGGCGGGTAAAGATATCGACGCTGACAAGGGAACGCTGGTGGCACTGCATGGTGTTGATGCCGTGCGCGCAATGTTACGGGAGGCGGTGGCGCAGGCCCATGAGGCGCTGAGCGGGTTGGGCCCGGAGGCCGACAGTCTGCGCGCCATGGCGACCTTCATTGCGGAAAGGGAAAGCTAAGTGGGGCGTTGCAGTCGGTTTGGGCACCTAGATTGTCTTGAAACAAAATCGTCGGTCGCGGCTTTATGCTGCTGAAGGATTTCTGTCTGGAGCACGGCAAGTAGCCGATCGCCGGGCATGAGGCCATGGGACGAAGATGATCGAGAGGGTTTTCCACGCCGATCCGACCCTACTATTCGCGCTGGTGGGCGATAGCGGCCAGCGTGATACTGAGATCTACGCTTACATTGCCGATAAGCAACCCAATCGCATCCATAACGTGACCAGCGGGTAAAGGGCCGCCGAGGTGGAGACCGCCGTGGCAAATTTAAGCACGTTCGATATCCGAACTGCGGTGACGGATTTCTACGTGACGGCTCACGAGACGTTCATCGCCGAGGGCTTGCTGCCTGCGGACAATGCCACCACATTTGTAGAGACCAATCGAAAAGCAGCCTGACCCTCCATGCTTGACACGTTGAAGAATTTTTTCGCCGGCCTGAACGAGGCTGACCATGTGGTCGAAAACCGCCTGCCGCTCGACAAGAAGCTGTCGGCGGCAGCCCTGATGGTTCATGTGATCGTTGCGGACGGCAAGATCACCGAAGACGAGGAAAAGCGTCTCAACGAGGTGCTGAGCGAGCATTATGCCGTCAACGATGGGGAAGCCCGTGAGCTGGCGGAAGCCGCCCGCGATGCACAAAGCGAAGCTGTCGATCTCTACGGTTTTACCTCCATCCTGAAGGCGCAGATGAGCGAGGAAGAACGTCTCGCGTTGATCGAAGACCTGTGGGAAATGGTCTATGCAGACGGCACGGTGCACGAGTTCGAAGACAATGTGGTGTGGCGCGCAGCCGAGCTTCTGGGCATTCAGTCGCGCG
>JBCCRF010000070.1:0-11261 GCA_039208305.1 Pseudomonadota bacterium | reverse complement strand
TCCACCTCCGTCAAATTGGTTAGGAGGTCCGCGTAGCCGTGCAAGACGACCGCCAACCAAGCCCGACCCCGATGCTCGATTTCTGGCGCAATGTCGGAACGGGCTTCCTGCCGTTTGCGGATGCCGCAAGCGAACAGCTGCCGCTCACCCGGTTGCTGCGCCTGTCGCTGTTTCAGGTGGTCGTCGGCATGATCGCGGTGCTTCTCACCGGCACGCTGAACCGCGTCATGGTGCTGGAGCTTGGGGTGCCGGTCACTTTGGTGGCGGTGATGGTCGCCCTGCCCTTTTTGTTCGCCCCCGCGCGGGCACTGGTTGGCCACAAATCCGACACGCACAAATCGCTGCTCGGCTGGAAGCGGGTACCCTATATCTGGTTCGGCACGCTAACGGCCTTCGGCGGCCTCGCCATCATGCCGTTCGCCCTGCTGTTGCTGCATTCGCAAACGCTGGGGCCGACATGGGCCGGGCCGGTGGCAGCGGCCATCGCTTTCTTCTGCACCGGCGCTGGCATCCATACCGTTCAGACAGCAGGGTTAGCCCTCGCCACAGACATTGCACCTGCCGAAACACGCCCGCGCGTCGTGGCCCTGCTCTACGTTATGTTGTTGGTGGGCATGTTTGTTTCCGCCATCACCTTCTCATGGCTGCTGGCAGAGTTCTCGGCCCAGCGTCTGATCCAGGTCGTTCAGGGCGCTGCGGCCGTGACCATGGTGTTGAACGTCATCGCGCTCTGGAAACAGGAAGCGCGGCAGCCGTCTCAGACCGCGCCCGACCGTGCGACGCTATCCTTCGCCCAAAGCTGGGCCGCGTATCGTGAAGACCCGCGCAGCCTGCGCCTGCTGGTGGCCGTCGGCATGGGCACACTTGGCTTCTCCATGCAGGACGTGTTGCTGGAGCCTTATGGCGGCGAGGTTCTTGGACTGACCGTTTCGCAGACGACCTTGCTCACCGCCATGTTTGCGGCCGGCACACTTGTCGGCTTCGCCCTTGCGGGGCGCGGATTGGGCAAGGGAAATGACCCCTACCGTATGGCGGCACATGGCACGATGGCGGGCATTGTCGCTTTTACCTGCGTGATCTTCGCCGGACCTCTTGAGTCCGCAACTCTCTTTCGTATCGGCACGGCGCTGATCGGATTTGGCGGCGGCCTCTTCGCAGTCGGCATGCTGACCGCCTGCATGGAGATGGCAGACAGCACGGACGACCGCACCGGCTCGGGCCTTGCTCTGGGTGCCTGGGGCGCCGTGCAAGCCTCGGCTGTGGGCATCGGCCTCGCCGGTGGCGGCATCATTCGCGACATCGTCGCGGGACTATCGAATTCTGGAGCGTTCGGGAGCGCGTTCACGGATGCGGCGCTGGGTTACAGCGTCGTCTACCACCTGGAGATCGGGATCTTGTTTGCAAGCCTGATCGCCATTGGACCTCTCGTCGGCTGGACAAACGCCGACATCCCTCGAACCGAAAAGAAGATCGGTCTGGCAGACCTGCCGGGCTGAGACTGACTGGAGAAAACCCATGGGTGAAATAGTTGGCAATATCGATGGCGCACAGGTGGTCCTGTACGTGTTCTGGGCATTTTTTGCCGGCCTTGTCTGGTATCTGCAGGCGGAGAGCCGCCGCGAGGGCTATCCCCTCGAAGATGATGTGACAGGCAATTACAACAAGGATGCGTGGCTAACACTGCCATCGCCCAAGACGTTCATTCTGCCCCACGGTCAAGGCACGCGCGTCTATCCACATCCCGACAATCGTGACACGCGCCCTATCGCTGCAAAGCGTGCGTCCATGACATCAGGGGCACCGCTTATCCCAACAGGCAATCCCATGGTGGATGGCGTTGGCCCGGCCTCCTGGGCTGAGCGACCGGATTATCCCGACGCGATGCCCCACGGCGAGCCCAAGATCGTTCCGCTGTCGACAGCGCCCGACTACCAGATCGCGAAGGAAGACAGGGACCCTCGTGGCATGCGGGTCGTCGCCGCCGATGGTGAAGTCGTCGGTGAAATCACCGACATCTGGGTGGATAAGATGGAAAACTACGTGCGCTTCTTCCAGGTGAAGTTTGGCCGCAACCAGCGCCTGATCCCGCTGCACTTTGCGGTGCAGCGCGAAGGTCGCGGACGCGTGCGCGAATATTACGTCCACCACCTCACCGCAGAGCAATTCAAGGACATTCCGAAACTGGCCTCGCCGGAGCAGATCACGCTGCTCGAGGAAGAGAAGATCATGGCCTATTTTGGGGGTGGCGAGCTCTACGCCATGGCCGGTCGTTCGGAACCACTGGTATGAGCCAGGACGATTTCCAGATCGAGCCCGTTCCCGGGCTGCCTGCCAATCTGCCGGACGGTGAGCACATCGTCTGGCAGGGCAAGCCGGAGACTGCAGGTGTGGCGAGGGATGCCTTTCACACCACGGCTATCGCCATCTACTTCGCCTTGCTGATCGGCTGGCGTGTGATGGCCGGCATTGCCGATGGCCGTGGTGCAATGGACCTGTTCTCCATCGCAACCGCGACGCTGGCGCTGGGAGCGCTCGTACTCGCTATCCTGTTCGGAATTGCCGCTCTGGTGAAACGAACGACGATCTACACGATCACCAACAGGCGTGTGGTGATGCGCTTCGGCATCGCGCTGCCGATCACGTTCCAGCTGCCATTCACCCAGATCACGTCGGCGGACGTAAAACCTCTCAGCGGCGGTCGCGGCAACATCGCGCTGGAGCTGAAGGAACACACCAAGATTTCCTGGCCAATCCTGTGGCCGCATGTGCGCGCGTGGAAACTGGCACGACCTCAACCGCTGCTGCGCGCGATCGGCGACGTCGACGCGGTGGCCGAAAAACTGGCGAGCGGATTGCGCGCGGCTCATGGCCAACCGGCACAAACTCGCATGGCTATCGAAACGTCAGAAGGGTCAGCACAGCCCTTCCAACCCAACGTCGCCGGTGCGACGGCGCATTGAACTAGGATCAGGGAGGAGAGACCTGTGATGGATATGAACGAGACAATGCCGGGCGACCAGCGCACCGATAAGGTCGAAAGGGTGCACAAACTTCCCGTGTTCGCCGCAGGTGCGGTTGTTGCACTGACACTGTTTGTCGTCGCAGGCGCGATGACGACGGAAACAGGAAAGGTCACGCGCATCGTCCACGAGCCGGTAGAGCAACGCTCGCTTTATTTCCGTGACGGCAGAAATGGTGTCGTTCTCGTTCATGATGCCCGATCAAAAGCTGTGGTCGCCACCTTTGCCCGCGGTGAAGGAGCCTTTGTGCGCCAGTCGCTGCGCGCGCTGCTTCATAATCGTCGCATCCGCAAGCAAGATATGTCCGCGCCGTATCAATTGCAGAAGGCTGCCAACGGTCATCTGACCTTGATGGACCCTGAAAATGGAAAGTCCATCGGCCTGAACGCTTTCGGCAAGGTCGCCACCGGCAGCTTCGCACCTCTGCTAACGGCCAAAGCCATTTCAACATCGGACAAGGGAGCCTGATGATGTTTACAAACCCGCTGCGCAAGGAGCGTTTCGATCTCGACTGCACGGTGGAGATCGTCAACACGTTCGAGAGTTTCGAGGCGCATGTGCGCTTCAACGACGGGACCGTCGTCCATCCGGGCGACGAGGTTCTGGTCCACGGATCGGCAATTGCTGTGCCCTACGGCGAGACCGCCACATTCGAACGCCGCGCAACGGTGACCCGCGCCAACGCGCTGGAGCGTCTTTGGACGCGCGCCACCGGCGATTTCGAGTTCATGGAGCTGTGCGAATTCAGCTTCTCCGAAGACCGCATCAACTGAGCACTTCAACCAGGACGGGAGCCCTGACATGAACGCACACAGCCCCAAGCCGCTTAAAGGCAAGCCGGTCGATCTGCAGGCGCAGAACGAAACCACGCGCATGGCCCATGAGGACACGCTGCTGCAGCCGCGCTTTTACACCACCGACTTCGACAAGTTGGATGCAATGGACGTATCGCTTGTCCGCGAAGAGTGGGACGCGCTGATTGCGTCCATGGCGAGTGACCCGAACAAGGGGCATTTCAAGCGCAACGAGGAATGGGACGATATCAACCTCGACGATGTGCCGGAGGAGTTGCGCGCAGAACTGGTGGACTTTCTCGTGTCATCGCTGACAGCGGAATTTTCGGGCTGCGTTCTCTACAAGGAGATGAAGCGACGCGGCACCAATGAGGACATCAAGGCCCTGTTCACGTACATGTCGCGCGACGAGGCTCGCCATGCCGGCTTCATCAATGACAGCCTGAAGGATTTCGGCATCGGCGTGAATCTGGGTTTCCTGACCAAGGCGAAGAAATATACCTTCTTCCAGCCGAAATTCATTTTCTACGCGACCTATCTGTCGGAAAAGATCGGCTACGCGCGCTACATCACGATCTTCCGCCATTTCGAGAAGCATCCGGAAAAGCGCTTCCACCCAATCTTCAAGTGGTTCAAGCAGTGGTGCAATGACGAGTTCAGCCATGGCGAGGCCTTTTCGCTGCTGATGCGCTCCGACCCAAAGCTGCTGTCGGGACACAACAAGCTCTGGATCAAATTCTTCCTCTGCGCGGTCTACGCTACGATGTTCGTGCGCGACCATGCGCGGCCTGCGTTCCACAAGGCTGCGGGGCTCGATATCGAAGAATACGACATGCGCGTGTTTGAAATCACGAACGCCTGTACGACCCAATGCTTCCCGCTGATGCTCGATATCGACCACCCGGCCTTCCTGCCGACACTGCGGAAACTGAACGAACCGGCCGTGAAGATTGCTGATGCAACCGCTGCAGGTGGCGCCGTAAACCGTGCGAAGAAGATTGCGTTGCAAGCCAAAGCGGCTGCGCTGTTTGCCCGACTTTACACCATCCCGACCAAGAAAAACGAGATCCCAGAGGTCTCCAAGATGGTGCCCGCCTGGTAGGCGAAACGAGGAGACCCGCACGCTTGTCCACCCACCTTGCCTATCTGTGGCCCATCGGTTTTGTGGTGACGCTGTGGTACGTCTCCACCGGTGCAGTGCTGTGGTTGGCGCGGGGCAGATTGAGCCGCCTGCACCTCAAGCTGCTGGGTGTCACACTATTGGCCGCTTTCGGCTTTGCAGGTGCCGCTGTGTCCGCCAACAGCGATGCGGCGTGGGCGCCCTATGGCGGATTCGCCTCTGCATTGGCCGTTTGGGCCTGGGCGGAATTCACGTTCCTTACGGGATTGATAACGGGTCCACGGGTCGAATCCTGCCCGCCGGACGTGTCCGAAAAGCGCCGCTTCCATCTCGCATGGCGCACCGTGAGCTATCATGAATTCGTCTTGGTTGCGGCGCTGGCCGGCATCTGGTTGATGACCACCAAGACTGAGCAGCCCGTGGCATTTTACACATTTGCGGTTCTTTGGCTGATGCGAATTTCGGCCAAGCTCACAATCTTTTCCGGTGTCCCCGCGTTCTCAGCCGATATGATGCCCGCCCCTCTCACCCACCTGCAAAGCTACTTTCGCATGGACCGGATCGGACCCGTTTTCTGGGCATCTACGATCGTTACGACAGGTCTTTTGGTCGCGGCTGTCGCAGCTTTTCACCGGGATGTTTTCACCCCAGATCAGCAGACGGCGGCGGTGATGATGACCGCACTCATTGCATTGGCCGCTTTGGAGCATTGGTTCATGATTTTACCGATAAGAGACAGCGCGTTATGGCGCTGGGCGATGGGCCCCACCGCTGGCAAAAAAGTCGATTTCAAAGACGAAACTGTGAGAATTGTGAGCGCGGCAGAGTGAAATCTGCTACGCTTTAAAGACTGCCGAATTGGAGTACGTGACGTGAATTTCGAAGCTTTTTTCGAGACCGAGTTGGACAAGCTGAAGGACGCCGGAAACTATCGCGTCTTCGCTGATCTGGAGCGACACAAGGGCGGCTTCCCAAAGGCCACGCGTTACGGCGATAACGGCGAAACCAGCGAAGTGACGGTCTGGTGCTCCAACGATTACCTCGGCATGGGCCAGCATCCGGCAACGCTTGCAGCCATGAAGGAAGCGATCGACAAATGCGGAGCAGGCGCGGGCGGCACGCGCAACATCTCCGGCACCAACCACTATCATATCCTGCTGGAGCAGGAGTTGGCCGATCTTCACCAGAAAGAGGCGGCTCTCATGCTGACCTCCGGCTACGTGGCCAACTGGGCGGCACTGGGGACACTGGCATCGCGTATTCCCGGCTGCGAAATTTTTTCCGACTCTGACAACCATGCCTCCATGATTGAGGGCATTCGCCATTCCCGCGCGCCAAAACATTTGTGGAAACACAATGATGTCGAGGACCTGGACCGTCTGCTGTCGCAAGCCGATCCAGACGTACCAAAACTGGTGGCGTTCGAGAGCGTCTATTCCATGGATGGCGACATCTGCCCCATGGCCGAGGTCCTGGATGTCTGCGAGAAACACGGCGCGATGAGCTATCTTGATGAAGTCCATGCCGTCGGCCTTTACGGGCCTCGCGGCGGCGGTGTCGCGGAACGCGAAGGCCTCATGGATCGTGTGACCGTCATTCAAGGCACACTTGGAAAAGCATTTGGAGTGATGGGGGGCTATATCACCGCTTCATCGGCACTGATCGACTTCGTACGATCCTTCGCCTCCGGCTTCATCTTCTCCACCGCCCTGCCCCCGGCTCTCGCGGCCGGTGCGACCGCGTCCATCAAGCACCTGAAGGTCAGCGAGATGGAACGGGCGCGGCAGCGGAAGAATGTGAACCTGTTGCGCGAGCGCCTTGATGCGATGGGTGTGCCGCACATGATGAACGACAGCCACATTGTGCCGGTGATGGTGGGCGATGCGAAGAAGTGCAAATTCATCTCCGACCTGCTCCTCGATCAGCACGGAATTTACGTTCAGCCGATCAATTATCCCACGGTGCCCAAAGGGACGGAGAGGTTGCGCATCACGCCAGGACCTATGCACACGCAGGGCGATATCGACCACCTTGTGGGTGCACTGTCCGACCTTTGGTCACAATGCGCCCTTTCCCGCGCGGTGGCGTGAGCCGGTGCTTGACGAGGTCCTCTATCTGACGCCGGAGGCGGAAGACGCGCCTGATGTCGCGAATACCGAATGGCCGCTGCCCGCCACCAACCCGCCGATCATGATCCCCGGCATCGCTGCAGACGATACTCTTTACCCGGTTGAAAAGATCGAAGCTCATGTGCGCGGGCTCCATCACCTGGCGCTGTCTGTCTTCGTATTCTCGAAGAACGATACTGGCGAACTCGAACTGCTGATCCAGCGCCGAGCACTCGAAAAATACCACTGTGGCGGTCAATGGGCGAATACCTGCTGCACCCATCCTCACTTCGGCGAAGATGCAAAACCAGCAGCGGCGCGGCGTTTGAAGGAGGAGCTCGGTTTCACGGTTCCAATCCGCGAGCAGCGCATCGTCGAATATTCAGCAGATGTCGGCGGCGGTTTGTGGGAGCGCGAGCGCGTTCACATGTTCCGTGCAGACGTCGAGCGCCACGAGGTGCATCTCGATCTCAACCCCGAAGAGGTCTGCGATGCGCGCTGGATCTCTGCAGATAATTTAAAAAGAGAGATGGCGGAACACCCTTCGGAATTCACACCGTGGTTCAGAATTTATCTCAACCGCTATCCGAATCTCGATTTCTGAGTGCGCCGACAAAACTGACGGCTCTTGGCGGTTTAAGTGAAGAAACGGCTAGCATTCTGCGGTCTCGGAATAAGCATTGGAACGCGGGTGGCGTAATCGTCATAAGTTGCTCCAAAGCGCGCACGCAGATCCCGCTCCTCCAACCACGTCACGGCGAGCAGCGCCGCGCCGCATATTGCAGATATCAGATAAGCCCCCGACCAGTTGGCGGCTAAAGCCCAACCAAACGTAGCAAGCAGCACCAGCGCGTAGCGGGGATGCCGAACAACCGAAAACGGTCCGCTGTCCAACAATGGTGTGTCTTTGCCTGATACCTCCGGCACACCTGCAAAAATCGCAAATGTGAGATGTCGTCTCACCCGCCGGTCGGCCCAGAGTGCCGATGCGTAGATCAACAAGCCTGGTACGATGAACCACCATACCGTGCCGAGATCGTTACCAACCAATTGCGCGCGCCAGCTCCACAAGGCCGCAGTGGTCAGCGACAACACCACGAAGGCCAACGCGTAGGGCTGCCATATCGGTCGACCGCGCCACATCTTCGCTGTCAGATGAAAGAGCGTCCAAAACACGATGACGAGCGGCAAAACGATCACCGCGATCGCCGCCATAGCATAGCGGACGATCTCGATCATCGGACGGCTTCGACGACCGAGAGCACTGCTAGCTCATCGGGCTGCGGCGGGCGGAACAGGCGGTGCAGGCGGATCGCCAGAGCAATGTCTCCGCTATATGTCAGCTTGCGCTTGAAGAACGCCTGCTGCCCTGTAATCCGGCCCATAACCATGTCGATATAGGTCGCGGCTGCCATACGAAGCGTTATTGAGGCATCATCGCGGCGGCCCTCAGTCAGCGAGCAGCGTCCATCGGCGATATCGGCGTACCATTCACCGCCCTGATCGCCATCCAGCCTAAACTGGATAATTGCGCGCAGTGGTCCAGCTGCTTTGGCGTCAAAGCGGCTTGGCATAGCAGCGATGATTTGACGGACCGTGGGGTCCGAGGTGTCGGTAGTGTCGGTCATGCTTCAGCTCTACGAAGAAAGACTGTTGAAACGACGAGGGGGATGCCCTGTGACAGACATCCCCCTCCACTTCCCTCTTTCATCACGGCCGCTTCCCGCAGGAAGTGTGCGTGGCCGTAATCTCTTTATCAGCGGATGTTGGTTCCACTCTCATGCAGTACGCCGTGTTTGATGGCCCAGGCGGACCAATCGTCAACCAGCGTCCCGGTGATGAGGATACCGATCCCGCCGGTCAGCGTGGTCAGCATTGCGAACCACCAAGCCCAGCGGTGGATCGATTCCATCGTGGCGTTGAAACCCATGGTCCAGCGCCAGAACAGGCCAGCACGTTCTGATGCTGTGCCGCGATCGGTAATCTGCTCGATCTCACGCTCGCCGCCGTAACGGGAGACCGCGAGGATCGTCGCGCCGTGCATGGCGAACAGCAGGACCGACCCGTACAGGAACACGATCGAAAGCGCATGGAACGGATTGTAGAACAAGTTGCCGTATACGAGGCTGAAATTGTTGGTCCAATCCAGATGGCTGAAGATACCGTAGGGCACGGCCTCAGACCATGATCCCAGCAGAACCGGGCGGATGAATCCGAGCACCAAGAACAACCAGATGGCGGCCGCAAAGGCGATCGGCACGTGCATGCCGAGACCAAGCGCTTTGGCGCGGCGGTAGCTGCGCAACCACCATGTCATGACAGAGACCGTTAGGAAGAAGCCGACGATCAAGAACCATCCGCCCTCCTGCAACGGCGGCAACACCGACAGACCGTAGGACGGCGGCGGCGGATCCAGTGACAGCCAGAAGAGCTGACGCACGAACTGCACCGGATCATAGCCCACCTGCGCCCAGAAATTGAGGCCCACGATATTGAACGCGATCAGGAATGAGATCACCGAGATCAGTCCGAGCGTGCCCAGATAGATCGGCCCGATCTGTGCATTGCCGATCTTGCCCATCCAATAGTTCATGGAACCCTTGCCGATGCGGGGCTCTTCGCCAGCCGGCAAATCGATACCCATGCCGGGGGTGGTGGTCACCTGCGTGGTGGTGAAGATGTTTTGGTAGATTTTCATATCACCGGTCCCCTTTATTCGTAGAGATAATCGAGCTCGCCGATTTCGCGCACCAGGTCTTCCTGGGCGAAAATGGGCAGTTGCAGCCACCAGCTCCACCAGTCGCTCCACGCGCCTTCCCAGAGTGTCCCTGAAATGACGATGCAGACGGCGGACCAGAAACCGGCATTGAGCGCGAGGAAAAGTCCAACGCGGTGAATGCCCAGCGTGCCGACCGAGTAACCGATGAAATCGCGGAAATAGGTATCCTCATGCTCCGGCGTCTTCACCACCTTGCCCTTGCCGGGATTGGTGGACGACAGGACGAGGCCGCCATGTAGCGCGAGCGCCAGCGTGGTGGTGAAGAAGAACGTGATGGCGATCATATGCGCCGGATTGTAGTGGAAATTCCCGTAGGTGTAGCCGACGTTGTTCACCCACTCGAGGTGGCTGTAAATCCCGTAAGGAAAGCCATGCCCCCATGCGCCCATCCAAAGCGGACGGATGACCACCAGACTTACATAGGCGAAGACCGCTGTGCCGAAGGCCACGGGAACATGGTAGCCCATGCCGAGCTTGCGGCAGATTTCCACCTCTCGCAGGGCCCAGGATACGAAAGCACCAACAGCACAGATGGTGATGATCTGCCAAAGGCCACCTTCCTCCATCGGAGCGAGGGCCAAGCCGTATTCAAGGTCCGGCGGATTAATGGAAATCTGCCAAATGTTCCACGTGTCGCCCATTGAGGCGCCGTAGATGATGAGGAGCGTTCCCAGCGCGGCAAAGAAGATCGACGCCACGCCAAAGAAGCCGACGTAGAAGGGTCCGACCCAGAAGTCGAACAGATCGCCGCCGAGCAGCGTACCCCCACGCACGCGATATTTTCGTTCGAAACTCAGCAAGGCCATAGCTGGTTCTCCATGAATTCTTGTCGACAGCTTACCGCTATGAAACAGCAGCCATCACCGGATGGTCCTCGCACGACACCTCGTTCATGAGTTGAACGAGATCGGCGTCAGACCGGAAATTTGTGAGGCCGGCAGGCGAACGACCAGCGATCTTCGCCTGCCGGAATGCCGGAAGCGATCAGGTGATAAGCCTGGTCACAGGTGCCGTATCCAGCGAAGCAGTTGCCGCCTTCACGTCCAGCCAGTTGTACCGCTCCGTGCTGAGCAGAACGAAATGAATCAGAACTGCGAGCGTGAAGAGGAAGACCGCCAGTGCAACAAGCACACGGCGCGGATCAAAGAGAAGCCAAATCTTATGCATATCTGTTCTCCTCAGACCAAGGCCGTCGCCACCGCCTGGACACCGTCCATAAGCGATGAATACGTACCGTCAGTGTTGGCAGTCCACGGACGCCAAAGCCACACGAGAATGTGTGCGGCAAAGGCCCATCCTGTGAAAGCGATGGTGCTTTTCACGAAGATGGAGTGGAACTCCCGTGCCTCCCCGACCGTCATACCGGTCATGGAGACGTTTTCAGGACTAGCCACGATAAAACCTCCTAGTCTTGTGGTCTTTCGACCGTTACCGCAGATG
>JBCCRF010000069.1:0-11288 GCA_039208305.1 Pseudomonadota bacterium | reverse complement strand
CGCTTGGCTATTTCCAGCACACGTTTGCTGCCTATGACCGCGAGGGCGAACCTTGCCAGCGGCCCGAATGCTCCGGCACCATCACCCGTATCGTCCAATCAGGCCGCAGTACCTTCTACTGCCCGCGCTGTCAGCGATGACGATTCACCGCCGTCCTAAATCGCTTGGTACGGTTGTCCACTCGCAGAATGAGATGGGCGGGCTGCATTGCGTCGATATATTCCGCCGCGCCGATGCGACCTTCGGTTTTGAACTCTACCGGCGCGATCCAGAGACCGGCGAGGGGTGGTTCCCAATCGGTTTTCATTCAGGCAGGGTATTCGCCACGCGGGGCGAGGCTGAACGAACGGCAGCTGCCGATGTGGCCTGGTTCTCGCCGCCTGGCGAGGACACGTCCTCCGAAGAATAGAGCAAGGAATGACGCTGCCATGGGCTATGAAACCATCAAGACGGAAACCATCGGCAAGGTGGGCATCGTCACGTTGAACCGGCCGAAATCGCTGAACGCTCTCAATTCCCAGGTCATGGAAGAAGTGCTCGCGGCGGTGGCGGACTATGACGCTGACAAGAAGATCGGGTGCATGATTATCACCGGTTCGGAGAAGGCCTTCGCGGCTGGCGCTGACATCAAAGAGATGGCGGAGCTCGATTATATGGACACCTATCTGGGGGACCATTTCTCACGCTGGGATGAGCTGTCACGCACCCGCAAGCCCATCATTGCCGCCGTTGCCGGCTACGCGCTGGGGGGCGGGTGTGAGCTGGCGATGATGTGCGACTTCATCATCGCTGCCGAGAACGCCAAATTCGGTCAGCCGGAGATCACTATCGGCGTCATGCCAGGGATGGGCGGCTCCCAGCGGCTGACCCGCTTCGTTGGCAAGGCGAAGGCCATGGACATGTGCCTCACCGGCCGCCAGATGGATGCCAAAGAAGCGGAAAGCTGTGGCCTTGTCTCTCGCGTTGTGCCGACCAACGATTTGATGGAAATCGCCCAGGAAGCGGCGGAAAAGATCGCCTCCTTCTCTAAACCTTCCGTCATGATGACGAAGGAAAGCGTCAACCGTGCTTACGAGACAACGCTGACGGAAGGGGTGCGGTTCGAGCGCCGCCTGTTCCATTCGCTTTTCGCCACCAAAGACCAGAAAGAGGGCATGGCCGCCTTTGTTGAAAAGCGCGGGCCCCAGTTCCGCGATAAGTAAGGGCGTCGTCGGCGACCTTTGCACCACTTCCGCGTTGACAGAACGGGGCGAGCCGCCTAGATCACCGACCAACAGCGCCGTGGTTTCCACAGCGCCCTTTCTGTTTGACTTGCGGTCCATGCGACCACTTCATGCGGCAAGCGGGAAATTCAGCTTCAGCGTTCGTATCGCAGTGATCCATTACAGCGCGGCCCGCTTGGGTGCCGGGCACAGAATTCGAAGGAAGGCTTCATGGCCAACACCACTTCGGCCAAAAAGGCCACGCGCAAGATCGCGCGCAAGACTGCCGTCAACAAATCCCGCCGCACCTATATGCGTGGTCAGCTTCGCCTGATGGAAGAGGCGATTGCCGCTGGTGACAAAGACGCAGCGCAGGCCCAGCTGAAAGCCGTTCAGCCGGTGGTGATGAAATCCGCCTCCAAGGGCATCATTCACAAAAACACTGCCGCACGGAAAATGTCCCGCCTGTCGGCCCGCGTGAAGGCGCTCGGCGCCTGAACGCAGCGCAGCCGAAGGCGCGCAACGGATAAGTGAAGGCGCTCGGCACCTGAACGCAGCGCAGCCGAAGGCGCGCAACGGATAAGTGAAGGCGCTCGGCACCTGAACGCAGCGCAGCCGAAGGCGAGCGCTCTGCAGGGATAGCGTATTGGTCACTTGGCTGGCTCTTGGCCGCTGGTGATCTGTTCAATCAGGCACGATCGCCGTCAGTGAATTATTCGAACCCGTCGGTCACCCGGCGGGTTTTTGCGTTTGCAAGTTGGTATTGTCCGTAGATCGCGCGCTGCGCAAAGACTCCCAACACTCATTCTGTCAACGCACCCTGACAGATTCGCGCCGAGATGTTGAACCCGTCACGCAACCGAAATCGTTTCTTAAAAAACATATTTTTTCAATGCCTTGCGCGAGGTCGCTCGGGAAAGGGGGCGTTTCATTCCAAGCCGCGATGGTACCATGCGAGTCAATACCCTGAGCGCGAGAAAAAAACTTCCGCACCGAAATCTGCCCACTTGGCCATCGCGACGATCCGGTGACTCGTGCGGATTCATAAGCGTTTTTCGGCGCTGAAAAGAAATGGCAACGCCAGACGAAAAAATCGATTCCGCAGCCGATCCTTAAGCTCCCCTTGTGACTCGGCTTGAAGCGCTGAAACCCCTTGGCTAGTTTCCTATCCAGCGGCGGACAACAAATAAAAGCGGCCCTCCGCGACAGATTTATGACGCTTTCCCCGATCGGCGAAGGTTCCATAGATCGATAGAGTTTTTGGTTCCGGCGGGTGCGTGCACCCATTCGCGTTTCGTCTTGGGGAACGCGGTTTTGGACAATCAAGGCAAGGCCACACGGGCTCGAACGCTGTTCGGGCGCGCCGGCGAAGCTGTGTCCAATGTCGGCGGAGTGGGGTTTTGGGCGATGAGTTCGACAGGTGGCGCAGCACAGGTGGGGGAAGCCAGCCCGGCGGAAAGTTGGGAAGCGCTGAAGAGCGGTGCGATCATGATTGATGTGCGCACCACGGCAGAATGGGCCTATGTCGGGCAACCGGCGCTGGAGCCAACGATGCAGCCGCTCATCAGCCATCAATGGCAACAATTCCCATCCATGCAGGTGGATCTGGGTTTTGCCCAGGCGCTCGACGGGCATCTGCAGCAGCATGGCCACGGCAAGGATGTCGCGCTGCATTTCCTGTGCCGGTCCGGCGTGCGCAGCCTTGCTGCAGCCAACGCCATGGCCGCGCTCGGTTATACCAACACATTCAACGTCACGGGCGGCTTCGAGGGTGATGCCGACGGCGACGCACATCGCGGCAACGTCAATGGCTGGAAGGTCGATGGCCTGCCCTGGCGGCAGGGATAGGGAGGAGCGACGGACAGATAGGGCAGAGCGAAGACCGATCTCGGGGATCCTCGAAATTGCGGTTCATACACTTCCGTTGAGGGGCGGGAGGAACAATCACAAGACCGGGAAACAGTCACCAGTGATGGGTGGCGAACCGGCACTATGCGGGAGATAAGAACAGACATGACCATCCAGCTTTTCATGCGGGGGCAACACCTCAACCATTTAACGTGCCGATCATCGGAAGTGACAGGCATGACTTGCTCGATCGAGTTCACCCGCCAGACCTAAGGTGATGATGCGAGGGATGCGCATCGACAACCACCTTACAAAACCCTGACAACAAATCGGTTTTCGCAACGATGCTCCCACCCCAGCGGTGAGCGACGGCGAGACCCAACAAGACGAGCAAGACCAAGTATGACAACCGCATCCAATTCGCCTGAGGCCGAAAGACAAGCCGCCCAAAGACAAGCCGTCCAGAGACAAGCCAAGGTCGCACCATCCGCCGCCCAGGCCGCAATTGTGGCCAACACCGCTGTGAAGGCCCCGGCGACGCGCTCCAACACGAAGCCTGCGCCACGCCGTGCGCCGAAAGCGTCGACCTCCATGACCATCGCCGTCGGCCCCACCGTGGGTGCCCGAGATGTGCAGAAGTGGAGCCGCGTGCAGGCGCAACTCATGGCCAAGCTGGGGCCGGAGAGTTTTGCCTCTTGGTTCGACCGTTGCCGGTTGGAGACCATCTCAAAGAGCCAGTTGACGATTTCCGTTCCCACGACATTTTTGAAGTCGTGGATCCGCACCCATTATGCCGGGCTGCTGTTGACGCTGTGGCAGGAGCAGAGCGAGGACATTCTCAAAGTCGACATCGTGGTCCGCAGCGCCGTGCGCTCCGCCAACACGGAAACCGGTGCGGCTGCCGATGAAGCCGATCCTACTCGCGACGGAGCGT
Source organism: Pseudomonadota bacterium (assembly GCA_039208305.1). Lineage (GTDB taxonomy): Bacteria > Pseudomonadota > Alphaproteobacteria > Rhizobiales > Rhizobiaceae > Pseudahrensia. The sequence goes on along the minus strand of JBCCRF010000069.1, from coordinate 7,304 downwards.
CCGCATCGAGGGCGGCTGGCGTTCCGGTTACGGCCAATGGCAGCAATACCACTACGCCCGGTGCCCGTACATCGCGCCCGTTCCCGCCGCTGCCGGGGGACGACGCTCCTGTACTCGGCGCAGGCGCTGCCGGTCGGGTTGGCGGTGAGGCCGGTGTCGGCTTTCAGGGCTCACCCCTCGATCCGTCCTTCACCTTCGCCACCTTTGTGGAAGGTGCATCGAACCGTGTCGCCTGTGCGGCAGCGCGGTCGGTTGCGGAGGCCGATGGGTCCGCCGCCCGTTTCAATCCGCTTTTCCTCCACGCCGATGTGGGCTTGGGCAAAACGCACTTGTTACAAGCGATCGCCTGGGGGGCATCGGCTCGCAATTCCGGCATCAAGATTCTCTATCTGACAGCTGAATACTTCATGTGGCGCTTTGCTTCTGCCATTCGCGACCAGTCGGCGCTCTCCTTCAAGGAAAGCCTGCGCGATATCGACCTGCTGTTGATCGACGACATGCAGTTCCTACAGGGCAAGAGCATCCAGCAGGAGTTCTGCCATCTGCTCAACGCTTTGATTGACAGTGCTAAGCAGGTTGTCGTCGCTGCTGATCGTCCACCGGCGCAGCTCGAGTCTCTGGACGCCCGAGTCCGATCCCGCCTGCAGGGCGGGGTGGCGCTGGAGGTGGCGGCACCTGATCTTGAGATGCGCAAGTCCATGCTTGAACTGCGCTACCGCGATGCCAAGCGCGACGACCCGAACCTCGCCATCCCGTCTGACATCCTCGACTACGTCGCCACCCGCGTCGCGTCGTCGGGACGAGATTTGGAAGGTGCGTTCAACCAGCTTCTTATACAGCACAAGTTTTCGGAAAGGCCGCTGGAGATCGAGCAGATCGAGAAGATGCTCTCCCATCTCGTGCAGTCCGGCGAGCAGCGCCGCGTACGGGTGGAGGACATCCAGAAGGTCGTCTCGCGCCATTACAATGTGTCGAAGAACGATCTTCTCTCCAACCGCCGCACCCGCGTGATCGTGCGTCCCCGCCAGATCGCCATGTATCTGTCGAAGATGCTCACCCCGCGGTCTCTGCCGGAAATCGGTCGCCGTTTCGGCGGTCGCGACCACACCACGGTGCTGCACGCGGTACGCAAGATTGAAGGCCTGCTGAAGGAAGACCAGCAGCTCGCCCACGAGATCGAACTGCTGAAGCGTCTGATTGCGGAGAGCGTGTAAACACGCGCTACATCTGGAAAAACCCCGGTCGCCCTTGAAGCTTAAGGGCGACTGTTCCAATTTATGGCTTCGCGATTGCGTGATTCCGCATGTAACCGCACAGACCTCCTGACCACGGACCACGACGATGCGCCTGACCCTGGAACGCGCCAATCTTCTGAAAAGCCTCAACCACGTTCAGCGCGTCGTGGAGCGCCGCAACACGATCCCGATCCTGTCCAACGTGCTGCTGAAAGCCGAGGACGGTGCGCTGATGCTGAAGGCCACCGACCTCGATCTTGAGGTGACGGAAAAGACCGGTGCTGAGATCGAGCAGCCGGGCGCTACGACTGTATCCGCCCACACGCTTTATGACATTGTTCGCAAGCTGCCGGACGGTTCGCAGGTCCTTCTCGCTGTCGATGAGGGCAACGGCCTTCTGGTGCGTGCGGGCCGTTCCCAGTTCCGCCTGCAAATGTTGCCGGAAAGCGATTTTCCCGATCTGACAGCTGCCGAGTTCACCCACACGTTCCGCATGGGGTGTGCCGATTTCAAGACGCTGATCGACCGCACGCAATTCGCGATCTCCACTGAGGAGACACGCTACTACCTGAACGGCATTTACCTCCACGCCGTGGAAAGCGATGGCAAGGAGATGCTGCGCGCTGTTGCAACCGATGGCCACCGCCTTGCCCAGGCGCAGACGCAAGCGCCCGACGGTGCATCCGGGATGCCGGGCATCATCGTGCCGCGTAAGACCGTCGGCGAAATCCAGAAGCTGCTGGAAGACCCCGACCAGTTCGTTACCGTCGAACTCTCCGACAGCAAGATCCGCTTTACCGTGGGCGAGGTCGTGCTGACATCGAAGCTGATCGACGGCACTTTCCCAGACTACAATCGCGTCATCCCAGCCAGCAATTCCAAGGAACTCCTGCTGGACCGTGCCACATTTTCCTCCGCCGTCGACCGTGTCTCCACCATCGCGTCGGACCGTGGGCGTGCGGTGAAACTGTCCATCGACGATGGTCAGCTAACGCTGTCGGTCAACAACCCGGATAGCGGTTCGGCCGAAGAAGAAATCGCGGTCGGTTACAGCGATGATGCCATGGATATCGGCTTCAACTCCCGCTACCTGCTGGACATCACCAACCAGCTGTCGGCGGAAGAGACCACCTTCATGCTCGCCGATGCGGGCTCGCCGACATTGATCCGCGAAAAGGGTGAGGCAGGCGCGCTTTACGTGCTGATGCCGATGCGTGTCTGATCAACTGACGGCTGCCAAAGGCGTCGCCATCACGACGCTGAAGCTCGACCATTTTCGCAACTATGACAGCCTGCGCCTTGCCTGCGATGCGCGCCACGTCGTGCTGACCGGCGAAAACGGGTCCGGCAAGACCAACCTGCTGGAGGCGATTTCTTTTCTATCTCCGGGGCGGGGCCTGCGCCGCACGTCCTATGATCAAGTGGCCAAGGCAGAGAAGAGCGATGGTGGCGACGGCCCGCGCAGCGGCACATGGGCGGTGCACGCGCAACTGGACACACCGGCGGGGGACCTCACCATCGGCACCGGTTTGCAGCGCGGGCCGAACGGGGTGGACGGCCAGCGCCGCATCACAATCAACGGCGCAGCCAAGCGCACATCGGATGATCTGCTGGAGCGGCTGCGCGTCGTTTGGCTGGTGCCCGCGATGGATGGTCTCTTCACCGGCCCGACCTCTGATCGCCGCCGCTTTCTCGATCGCCTCGTCCTCGCCATCGACCCCGGCCACGGTCGCCGCGTCAACGACTACGAACGCGCCATGCGATCCCGCAACAAACTGCTGGACGAAAATCGCATGGATGATTCCTGGCTCGGCGGCATTGAGGCGCAACTGGCGGAACAGGGCACTGCCATCGCATTCGCCCGCGCTGAACTGGTGGGTCTGCTGGCCGAACATGCGACGGGCGATGATGATACGCCGTTCCCGTCTGCCCGTTTGCTGCTGGAAGGCGCGCTCGAAGAAGAGATTGCAGGCGGTGCGGTTTCCGCAGTGGACCTGGAGGATCGTTTTCGCGAACGCCTTGCCAGCAACCGATACCGTGATCGTGCGGCTGGCCGCACACTGGAAGGCCCGCACCGCTCCAACCTCGCCGTTGTCCACGCGCCGAAAAACATGGCCGCCGCACTGTGCTCCACCGGCGAACAGAAAGCGCTGCTTACCGGCCTCGTTCTCGCCCATGCAAGGCTCGTCTCGAAGCTCTCCGGCATTGCGCCGATCCTGCTGCTGGATGAATGCGCCGCCCACCTCGACGCCCAGAGGCGCGCAGCGCTTTTTGATCTCATCGATACGATCGGCTGCCAGGCCTGGATGACCGGCACCGACGCGCCGCTTTTCGATGCGCTTCAGAACCGCGCCCAGTATTTCACCGTGGACGACGGCACGGTAAGAGCCTCGCCATGACCGATACCCCCCTCTCGCCCGATGAAACGGAACGCTACGCCCGCCACCTCGTGCTGCCGGAAATCGGTGGCGCGGGCCAACAAAAGTTAAAGCGCGCCCGCGTTTTGGTGGTGGGCGCGGGTGGTCTTGGCGCACCTGCGATCCAGTATCTTGCGGCCGCCGGCATCGGCCATCTCACGGTGGTGGACCACGACGCGGTCTCGCTCTCCAATCTCCAGCGTCAGGTGCTTTACGGCACGGCGGATGTCGGCGTGCCAAAGGTCGAGCGCGCCTTCGACGCTGTGATGCGCACCAACCCCTATGTGGAGCTCGATCCCATCTGCCGCCGCCTCGATGCGCACAACATTGCTGAGGTGGTGGAAGGCCAAACGCTGGCGCTGGATGCGACGGACAATTTCCCTGTCCGCTATGCGCTGGCAGATGCCTGTGCGGCAGCGCAAATCCCCCTTATCACTGCTGCGGTGAACCGTTTTGACGGCACCATTACAACGCTGAAGCCGTGGCTCGACGGTGCGCCGTCCTACCGCGATCTTTTCCCGTCCGAGCCGCCTGCGGGCACCCTCCCCACTTGCGCTGAAGCCGGCATCCTCGGTGCCGTCACCGGCCTGCTGGGTACGTTGCAGGCTCTGGAGGCGGTGAAGGAAATCTGCGGCTTCGGCGAAGGGCTGACGGGGCGTCTGCTGATGGTCGATGCCCTGTCGCTACGCTTCACGACTATTCAAACGGGCATTCAAACCGGAGGCGCAAGATGACCGCACCGAAAGCCTACATTTTCGACGTCTTCGGCACCCTGGTGGACTGGCGAACGGGCATTGCGGATGCGGTGCGAGAAGCCCGTCTCGACGTTGACACGCACGCTTTCGCCGATCATTGGCGCGGGCTTTACCAGCAGGTCATGGAACCCGTCCGCTCCGGCGCGCGGCCCTACACGGCGTTAGACATTCTGCACCGCGAAAACCTGGAGGCGACGTTGGATCACTTCGACATCGCGGGTCTCGATGAGGCGACGAAGGTCCACCTCAATGCGGGCTGGGAGCGGTTGCCCGCCTGGCAGGATGCGCCGACGGGGCTGGAGCGGCTGCACGAACACGGCATTCTCGGCACCTGTTCCAACGGCTCCATCGCGCTGATGAGCCGCCTCGTGCGCTATGCCGGTCTTCCTTTCGATTGCATTTTGGGCGCGGAGATCGCACGCAGCTACAAGCCGAATCCGGAGGTCTATCACGCCAGTTGCGCAGCCCTGCGCCTTGATCCATCCGAGGTCATGATGGTCGCTGCCCACAACAGCGACCTCGTGGCGGCACGCGAATGCGGCCTGCAAACCGCTTTTATCGCCCGCCCCACGGAGCACGGCCCCGGCCAGACCGTCGATCTGGAGCCGAGTGAAGACTGGGACCGCGTGGTCGCGACCATCGGAGAGCTAGCACCATGACCCGCGACCGTCTCATTGCCGTCTTCGAGACCACCGGCTCCGTGCTGGCTATGGCCTATGCCCTGCTGATCGCTTCCAACACCGGCAACGAAATTCTTGGCTTCTCGCTGCTGCTCATCTCCGCGCTGCTGTTTGCCGGTTGGGGCTGGCTGGACAAGCGCTGGGCGTTTTTGGCGCTGCAGTTCTTCTACGCCACCTCTGCGATCATCGGCCTGTGGAGGTGGAGTTGAGGAGGAGGAGTTGAGTCGGTGGAGCTAAGACCTGCCGACGCCATCGTCGTGCTAGGTGCTGCAGTCTGGCAGGGCGGTGAACCGAGCCCGACACTGCTTCGCCGAGCCCACCATGCGATCAGCCTGTTTCTAGAAGGGCTGGCCCCTGTTCTCGTGCTCTCCGGCGGTCTCGGGCGCAATCCGCCGACCGAGGCGAAGGCTATGCGCGACATTTGCCGGCATGCTGGCATCTGCGATGATGTCCTGCTGCTGGAAGAGCGTTCCACCAGCACGTTCGAGAACGTCCAATTCAGCGCTGATCTTTTGTGGCAGCGCGGCGCGTCCTCCGTCATCGTCGTCAGCGATGATTTTCACCTGCCTCGCGCCACGATGTGCTTCCGCTATCTGGGCTTCGACACGCAGAGGAGTGCCGCCCCGCGCAGCAATATCACCGGCTCGTGGCACCGCAGACTGCGCGCCCACCTTCGCGAACTCGTCGCACAGCCTGCCTATCGCATCATGATGCCATGGCGCTTGGTACGCCGAAGCGGAAGCGTAGGCATGTGACAGTATTCAATTATTGTCAAAACAAGGCTCGTGCGGCCATGTCATCGTTCCAAAAAGTACAACGGGACGACATTGGCGTGGCGAGATCAAAAGTCGATCTCGATAGCGGCGCTTGGCACGACCGCTACGGGCATCTGCTGGAACTGGACGAGTGAGACTGTTGGTATCGGCTGGTGGTGGTTGGCTGAGTTTAGTGTCAGGTATGCGGACGCTGCTGACGTTTAAACGGCGTCAATTCGTTTTCGTAGTTGGTCGATCTCGATACGTAATTCTGCTGCTCTCTCGGCGCTGGTAGTTTCCGCCACCGGGTGAGCAGCGTTAACGTCGCGCGATATGTTCAATGCGGCTCGGGGTTCAACAAAGTGATCTATAAACCAGAGCATCACCGCGGGTACCGCGTAACGCAGAAGTATCAAAATCAACACTGGGACGGCGACAAATTCCATACAACAGATCTGGAGAATATTGCCGCCGGGTTCAATATCAGCCGATGTCGTCGATACCGCATAGCCACGAATTCATCTCGGCAGCTAAGGGCTCAAAGCGGACAGTTCCATCACGGTTCAAATAAACCCCAGCACGATCAGTGCCAGAGTAACGTAACGCATGGTCTTGGCGATCGCGACGAGGAGGATGAAGCTGCCGATAGGCTCCTTCAGGAAACCGGCGATCACCGTCAGCGGGTCGCCGATGATGGGGGCCCAGCTGAGCAGCAAGGACCAGCGTCCATAGCGGTGATACCAGACCTCGCCCTTTTTCAGTGACGCTTCGCTGACAGGAAACCACCACGCGCTCGAAAATGCGCCAGTCGCCCGCCCAATGATGTAGTTGAAGACGGAGCCCAGCGTGTTCCCGACACTCGCCACCACCACGAGCCAGAACACCGACCATTCGCCTGACTTGATCAGCGCGATCAGCACGAACTCCGATTGTGCTGGGAAGAGTGTGGCGGCAACGAAGGCGGACAGAAACATCCCGCCATAGGTGGTGAGGGCGCTCATAGGCGAAATCCGGCAAGCGCAGCCACCGACAAAGAAGGAGACGAGGCTACAAGACCGGCAAGCGGAGCGGCGAATAAAAAAAGTGAGGTCATGCTTTCATGACCTCACGTCACCCGCCGCAGCGTTACGTTTACCCTGCCGCCATCCTTCAGCAGATCGCTGGTGTCGGGATAAATCCGGTCCACGCCATGGAAGGCATCGCGCGCCGCACCGGTGAGGGCCATGACGTCGCCGCTCTCCAGGCGAAAGCTTTGCGTCGGGTCGCGGCGTTCGGTGCCACCGATGCGGAAGAGGCAGGCATTGCCCAGTGAGACGGACAGCACCGGCGCGGTGCGGTTGGTCTCGTCACGGTCCTGATGCAGGCCCATCTTCGCGTCGTCGGTGTAGAAATTGACGAGGCAGGCCTGTGGTTCCGGCTCGCCGGGAAAGAGGTCCCGCCACAGCCGTTGCAGCTCGTCGGG
>JBCCRF010000068.1:0-11304 GCA_039208305.1 Pseudomonadota bacterium | reverse complement strand
CGGGCGGAGCGTCGGACGCCACAGGCCAAACGCCAACACTCGGGCGGTGAACAGGGTAGTGTCGCGACGGCAGCAATGCTGTGCCTTTCGATGGAAGGCTTGCGTGGGCTTCGATCCTCGTATCGCGGATGGGTGCCGACTTGCAGGTTGAGAGACACCTGTGCAGCAGGATCGAGCGGGGCGAAGGTGCTCGTCACCTTTCGCCGTAAACTACCGGCATGAGACGAAAACCTTCGCTCCGCTGGCTTACACTGTTTCCAATCCGGCGCTGCAAGGCGTGCGGAGCTTTCTGTGTGCCTCAATCTCAACCACCCCACCGCTGTCATCCTGGCCTACAAGCCGGGACCCATTTCTCTACCAGGTGATAAGAAAGCGGCAGAAAGCGATGTTGCAGCACCCCTGCATCCCTTACGACATGGGAACTCACTGAAAAGTGGATCCTGGCTCACGGGCCGGGATGACAGGGCTCTTTGGAGGTAAAGCGGAGCCACAGTCTCTCAAACAAAAACGCCGCCACTCCAGTGAAGGAGCAGCGGCGTCTTGAAACTCACGCTTCGGCCGTCAACGACGACCGCCACGCAAGATACGGTCGCTTACTGCGGCATCAGCACGGAATCGATCACGTGCACCGTACCGTTCGATGTTGCGACGTCGGCCTGTGCGACCGTGGCTTTACCGCCGGCGGCATCGGTGATGACAACACTGTCACCGTCCAGTGACAGGGTCAGTTCGGCACCATTCACGGTAGCGACCTTGGCCTCACCGCCATTGTCTTTGATCAGCTTCACCACGTCGGCGGCTTTCACATCACCGGACACGACGTGATACGTCAAAATACCGGTCAGCTGGTCCTTGTTTTCGGGCTTCACCAGCGTTCCTACGGTACCGTCTGGCAGCTTGCCGAACGCATCGTTGGTTGGCGCGAAGACGGTGAACGGCCCTTCACCGGACAGCGTTTCACCAAGGCCAGCTGCGGTCACTGCGGTCACCAGCGTGGAGAGGGCGTCGGTTTTCTGCGCCGTCTGCACGATGTTCATCGAGTGGCCGTCGGCCCATGCGCTCGTGGCTGGAACGGAGAACGTGGCCGCGGAGGCGACCAGAGCGGCTGCGAGTGTCTTTTTCAGAAAGGTCATTTGCGAGTCCTTCTATGTTCGGGCTCAAAGGGGAACCGGCGACGGTGCCCGTGGGCCATCGCTGTGCCCGAAATACGAAGGAGGGGCGGAATTCGTTGCCGAAATAAATTCATTAAATCGGCGGCCTGCAGTGAAACTAAGGCTAGTACATCGACTTTCTCGCGGGTTTTCACGCCACAATCGGCCGATTCAGCTCATCTTTGCAGCAAAATATCCAAAATACTGCGACGTTTTGGCGTCTCCTCGCTCACCTGCGCGACAAGCTCTTCGCGGGTTCGCACGGTGCCGGGGCGGAATGTCGGCTTCGTCAGCGCCAATGGCACCAGCATCTCATCCGCGTTGAACCCGGGGAGCGGCTTCGCTGACAGGCCCTGGTGCAGCGCCCCCATATAATTGGCGAAGGTGCTGGCGGGCAGACTGCCACCGGTCAACTTGCGTGTCGGCGAATTATTATCATTTCCAAACCACACCGCAGTCACGGCATGGGCCGACCAGCCGACGAAAACGGCGTCGCGGAATTGCTGGCTGGTGCCGGTCTTGCCTGCGATCATGTGGCCGGGCACCTGCGCCTTTCGCGCCGTGCCCTGTTCCACAACGCCGCGCAGCATGCGGTTCATCTCGCCCACATTGGCGGGCCACACCACCATCTGCGCGCCGATCCTGCGATGCTCGTGCAGCACTCTGCCCTCGGTATCTGTGATGCGGGTTATGATGTGTGGCATGGCCCGCTGGCCACCGTTTGCAAATGGTGCGTGGGCGGCGGCCAGTTCCATCAGCCCCACTTCGGAGGATCCAAGCGCCAGGGAGTAGTTGGAGGAGAGCTTGCTTTCGATCCCTAGCCGCTGCGCCACCGTCGCCACCCGCTGTGGCCCGACCTCGTGGATTAGCCGCGCGGCCACCGTGTTGGAGGAGATCGCCAGCGCACGCGACAGGGAAAGCTGCCCATAGTGCTTGTTGCCGTAGTTCTTCGGCGCCCATTTGCCATAGCGCACCGGCGCATCGCTGATCACGTCCGACGGCAGGCGACCGTTTTCCAGCGCGGCAAGCCAGACGAAACTCTTGAAGGCAGAACCCGGCTGGCGTTTGGCATCCGCCGCGCGGTTGAACTGGGAGGCAGCATAGTTGCGCCCGCCAATCAGCGCTTTCACCGCACCATCGGGAACCATGGATACCAGCGCGGCCTGCGAGACCTTGCCTTTCGCCGCCGTCTTCGACGCGAAGGCCGCATCCACCGCCGATTGGGCGGACAGCATGGCGAAGGGGTCGATGGTGGTGCGCACAATGACATCGCGCTTCACCTCGCCCAGCACCGCACGCACCCGCTTCGCCACCATGTCGGTGACGAAATGCTCCGGCCCGGAGCGGAAATGCTTGGCATTCTCGCCGGGCTTCACAGTGGCGATGTCGATGGTGCCGGGCTCGATATAGCCTTCGCGCTGCATGGCCCGCATCACGACGCGAGCCCGCTGATAGGCGCGCTTCTCGCTTCTGGCGGGAGAATAGTAAGACGGCGCTTTCAGCAGACCGGCGAGCAGCGCAGCTTCGGGAATGGTGACGTAGCGCGCGGACTTGCCGAAATAGCGCCGCGCCGCAGCGTCCACCCCGGTGGCCCCCGCGCCGAAATAGACGCGGTTGAGATAGAGCTCCAGCAGTTCGGCCTTGGAGTATTTCGCTTCCAGCCAGAAGGCGAGGATGAGCTCCTGTATCTTGCGCCCGAACGAGCGTTCCGGCGTGAGAAACAAATTCTTCGCCAGCTGCTGCGTGATGGTGGACCCGCCCTCCCGCAATCGCCTCTGCATGATGTTGCGCGTCATGGCGCGGGCGAAGCCGATGGGATCGAAGCCGAAATGGGCGTGGAAACGCCGGTCCTCGATGGCGATAACGGCCTGCGCGATATGGGGCGACATTTCCTCCAGCCGCAGCGCCTTGCCGCCGGTGGCGCCGCGATTGCCGATCAGTGATCCGTCGTTGGCGAGGATGGCGATATTCGGTGGCCGTTCCGGCACGGCCCATGTGTCTGCGCTCGGCAGTTTGGCGGCGTAGAAGGCCACGACACAGGCCGCCGCGATGCCGCCCCACAGGCCGAAGATGACACCCCAATAGGTGAAGAAGCGCGCGATGCGAAATGCGATACCGCGCTTGGTACGCTTCGTCTTTGGCTTGGACTTTGCTTTGCTTTGGTGGGCGTCACGGGTCGCCGTCAGCCCGCGCGATGCCACGGGGCCGTCGTCGAAGTGCGGTTCGATGCGCGTTCGTTTCGCCTGTTTTCGCCCGCGCGCCATCGCTCGACCCATTGCGTATAAGTTGAAGCAATGTGCCACTCGCCCTTTAAGGCGGCGTAAAGGTGGCGGTTAACCTTTCCCATTCACCACGAAAATACCGGAGCGTCCGTCTCACGCGCTCGTGAGCGGCAGATTTACCCATTCGCGAACCATTTGAACTAAATCCGACGCCATGACACAGCTAGCACACACACCGCCCGTACCCGACAACCGCATCGCCTGGATCGATGGGGCGAAGGGCATCTGCATCATCCTTGTGGTGATGATGAACACGGTTCTGGGCCTGGAGGTCCGCACCGGCGAGACGGGCTGGATGCACGCCATCGTCGATTTCGCCCAGCCCTTCCGCATGCCAGATTTCTTCATGGTGGCCGGTCTGTTCCTGTTGCCGACGCTGTCGCGCAGCTGGGGTCTCTATCTCGACCGCAAGGTGGTCCACTTCGCCTATTTCTATGTGCTGTGGCTCACCATTCAGTTTGCCTTCAAGGCACCCTTCATGGTGATGGACGGGTTGACGCCTGCGCAGGCGATGACGACCTATCTCCTCGCCTTCGTGCAGCCGTGGGGCTCGCTGTGGTTCATCTGGATGCTGCCGGTCTTCTTCGTGGTGGCGCGGCTGTTCTGGCCCCAAACTACAAAGGGGAAATACGCTCTGCTTGCCATCGCCGCATTCCTGCAGATGGCGCCGATACAGACCGGCGAGCTGATGGCCACGGTCTACGGTGCGCTCGGCTTACAACACTCCGGCGCCGGCCTTATCTTGATCGACGAGGGCGCATCCTTCTTCGTCTTTTTCCTGATGGGCGCGATCTTCGCCCCGCAGATCTTCGCACTCGCCGACTGGGCCGGACGCAACAAGCGCACTGGCGTGCTAGCGTTGACGGTCTGGTTCGCCTTGAACTGGCTGCTGACACATACCGGTACCGCGAGCCTGCCCGTGGTTTCTCTGCTGCTTGGAATAGCGGGCGCGGTGGCCATTGTTATCTTCGCCCGACTGATGGCGGACCTGCCTTGGATGGACTGGCTGCGCGCCATCGGCGCACGCTCCATCGTGGTCTATCTCGCCTTCTTCTTCCCCATGGTTGTCATGCGCCTGCTGCTGCTTAAATTCGTGCCGGGCATGGATGCGGGGACGATGGGCGCGATTTCAACGGCGGTGGCCGTTGTGTCGCCTGTCATCCTGCACTGGATCATCGGGAAGATCGGCATCGGCCACTTCCTGTTCGTGCGGCCTGCTTGGGCAACGTTTGCAGGTGGCTCTAGACTCAAGCGAGGGGCACGGCTGGAAGCGGCTTGAACGCGATCCCAACCTCCCCGCGGGTGGAGTGCAGGGATCGATATTTTATCGCCTAAAACAAACTCAACTGCTCTGGCGCGGGCGCGAATTTTGCCCGTAGATTCTCACTGTCCGTCAGCCCGCCCGGCTGCCAGTCGCGGGTGCAGATGAAGGGCATTGCTTTTTTGACCCCGTTGGACATGCGCGTGATATCCTCCAGCCGCAGCGCGGTGTAGCGGCGGGCGGAGAGGATCCGCTGCACGGCTTTCGTCCCCAACCCCGGCACCCGCAGCAGCAATGAGCGTTGCGCGCGGTTCACGTCCACCGGGAACATGTGGCGGTTCGCCAGTGCCCAGGCGAGTTTGGGGTCGATGGCAAGATCGAGATTGCCGCTGGGCGCGGCACTGGTAATTTCCTCGACGCCGAAGCCGTAGAAGCGCAGCAGCCAGTCGGCCTGATAGAGCCTGTGCTCGCGCATCAACGGCGGCTTGACCAGCGGAAGGCGGGAACTCGCATCGGGAATGGGGGAGAAGGCGGAATAATAGACCCGCTTCAACCCATAGCTGCCGTAGAGATTGGAGGACGTGTTCAGCACATCGCGGTCACGGGCATCGTCCGCCCCGACGATCATCTGGGTGGATTGACCCGCAGGGGCGAACTTGGGCGCGTTGCGGAAGCGTGGCTTCTCGTCTTTTGCCTCATCCAGCCGCGACTTCACCCGCGCCATCGTCTTCTTGATGCCGGAGCGATCCTTCTCTGGCGCGAGATTGGTCAAACCGGTCTGGGTCGGCAGTTCGATATTGATCGACAGCCGGTCGGCATACCGTCCGGCCCGCGCCAGTAGATCGGGGGAGGCTTCGGGGATGGTTTTGAGGTGAATGTAGCCGCGGAAGTCATTCACCTCGCGCAGGATGCGCGCGACTTCCACCACCTGCTCCATCGTGTAATCCGGGTTGCGCATGATGCCCGAGGAGAGGAACAGGCCCTCGATATAATTGCGCTTGTAGAAATCGAGCGTCAGCTGGACGACCTCGTCCACGGTAAAGCGGGCGCGCTGCACGTTGGAGGAGACGCGGTTCACGCAATAAAGGCAGTCATATTTGCAATAGTTGGTCAGCAGAATTTTCAGAAGCGAAATGCAGCGCCCGTCGGGCGCATAGGCGTGGCAGATGCCGGAGCCTTCCGACGAACCCACACCCTTGCCGCCCATGGAGTTGCGAGACGCCGTACCAGAAGACGAGCAGGACGCATCGTATTTCGCCGCATCCGCTAGTACGGCGAGCTTGCCGCGCAGGCCAAGTGGCCCGCCCGATAGGTTCGGCAAGGCATCCGGCACCTGCCCCGCCAACTGCGGTACGGCGCGTTTCTCGATCTCGCGACCAATATTTCCAGCAATACTGGACATGAATCGTTGGGCTCCCTGTTCCCTCTACGTTCTATTCCATTCCAGCCGCTTTTCAAGCATGGCTGCGGCCAGCCAAACGCGGTAAACAGGCGCAGCCAACATCGCGCCACGGAGCATCCGATGAGCCTCACCGTCCCCGCCTTCGACCTTCTGCCTGCGAGCGAACTGCCCATTGACGGCTCCGAAGACATCTTTCCCGTGGGGCGTATCTTCTGCGTCGGGCGCAACTATGCCGACCACGTGGTGGAGATGGGGGGCGACCCGGACCGGGAAGAGCCATTCTTCTTCACCAAGCCCGTGAACGCGCTGACGCAGGACGACGTGATTCCCTATCCACCGAAGACGGAAGACCTGCATCACGAGATGGAGCTGGTCGTCGCCATTGGCCCTACGGTGGCGACGGGTGGCAGCGACATATCAATGCGCGATGCGCTCGGCCATGTGTTCGGATACGCGGCCGGCGTCGATCTCACCCGCCGCGATCTGCAGGCGGAGGCGAAGAAACGGGGTCGCCCGTGGGATATGGCGAAGGGCTTCGATTTCTCCTGCCCTTGCTCCGATCTAAAAATGGTCGGGGACACCGGCCACCCGGAAGCGGGAGCAATCAAACTCGCCGTCGATGGCGAGGTGAAGCAGGACGGCGACCTCGCCCAACAGGTGTGGAAGGTGCCGGAAATTATCGCCAACCTCTCCACCCTTGTTGCGCTGCGCCCTGGCGATCTGATCATGACCGGGACACCCGCCGGCGTCGGACCATTGCTGCCCGGTCAGCGCGTAGAGGGTGAGATTGAGGGCATCGGCAAGCTCACCTTCACGTTAGGTGCTGACCGCTGATGGATGAGATCGATTACCGCGCATGGTCGCGCCGCGCGGCGGATTGGTCCGCCGACTATCGCGACGGCGTGGCGAACCGCCCGGTCCGCGCGCAGGTGAAGCCGGGGGAGATAGTAGCGCAGATCGGTGATGCACCGCCGGAAGCGGGCGAAGAGATGGAGGCGATCTTCGCCGACTTTCAGACCATCATTCCCGACGGGATGACCCATTGGCAGCACCCGCGCTTCTTCGCCTACTTCTCCTCCAACGCCGCCAAGGCCGCGCTGATCGGCGATCAGCTCGCCAACGCTTTCGCCAGCCAATGCATGTTGTGGCAGACCTCGCCCGCAGCGACCGAGCTGGAAGAGAAGATGGTGGACTGGCTGCGCCAGGCGCTTGGTCTGCCGGACGTGTTCAGCGGCACGTTTCAGGACACGGCATCGTCCGCCACGCTCTGCGCCGTACTGACCATGCGGGAACAGGCCTTGCGCTTCACGGGTAATCAAGAAGGGCTGTCAGGTAAGCCCACGCTGCGGGTCTACGCCTCCGCGGGCACCCATTCCTCTATCGACAAAGCCATGTGGGTAGCAGGATTGGGGCAGGACAATCTGGTCAAAATTCCCACAGTGCCAGGCCGCTTGCAGCCCATGGACACCGATGCCCTTGCTGCCGCTATAGAAGAAGACCGAGCGATGGGTTACGTGCCAGCGGGCATCATCGCCTGTGTTGGTGGCACATCGGTGGGCCACACCGATGGTTGCGAAGTGGTCTGCGATATTGCCGCGCGGGAAAACCTCTTCGTCCATGTAGATGCCGCCTGGGCGGGCAGCGCGATGATCTGCGATGAATTTCGCCATCTCTGGGCGGGTGCGGAGCGTGCCGATTCCATCGTCGTCAATCCGCACAAATGGCTCGGGGTGCCGATGGAGTGCTCGCTGCATCTGGTGCGCGACCCCGGCATGCTGATGGACACGCTGTCGATCCAGCCGGAATATCTGACATCCCGCGCACTGCCCGAAGTGACGGATTTCTCCCGCATGTCCGTCCAACTGGGCCGTCGCTTTCGCGCGCTGAAAGTGTGGTTCCTGCTGCGTGCCCATGGTTTGGAAGATTTGCGAAACCGCATCCGCAACCATGTGGAGTGGTCGGAGCTGTTATGCGAGGCGCTGCGCGACGTCGATGGGTTCGAGATCGTCACAGAGCCGGTGCTGTCGCTTTTCTCGTTCCGTGTGGAGGGCGATGACGAGCGCAATCTCGCGCTTCTGGAAGCGATTAACGATGACGGTCGCATCTATCTGACGCAGACGAAGGTCGATGGCCGCATTGCCATTCGCTTCGTCACGGGCCAGTTCGACATGACGCGCGATGATGTCGACATCGCCTTTTACACGATCACAGAATTGGCTGCGAGATGACACTCACCACCGCTTCCATCACGGACCGTCTGGCTGATCTGGGTGCTGCGCGTTGGGACATTCATTTCGAGGGCCGACGCCGCATTGCGGCTGGTGAAGACCTGATCGAACTCACCATCGGCGAGCCGGATATCCCGACCCCACCGGAATTGATCGAGGTCGCCGCCCAATCCATGCGCGACGGACGAACGGGCTATGCAGCAGGCCGTGGAGAGCCGGGCAAACGCGCAGCGATCGCGGAAAAATATTCAGCTCGCACCGGCCGCACCATCGACCCGCAGCAGGTGCTGTCTTTCCCCGGCACGCAAGCCGCGCTGACGCTATGCATGATGGCGCTGGCGGAACAGGGCGACGATGTGCTGCTGCCCGACCCCTACTACGCGACCTATGAGGCCGTGGTGCGGGCAAGCGGCGCCCGCTTCGTGCCGGTGGCCATGGATGCAGCCAACGGCTTTCACCTGACGCCGGAGCAGCTGGAAGCGGCGATCACACCTGCAGCGAAAGTGCTGCTGCTGAATTCGCCTCACAACCCCACCGGCGCAACACTATCTGCGGATGAGATCGGCGCGCTCGGCGAGGTCTGCGAAGCGCATGATCTCTGGATCATGTCGGATGAGGTCTACGAGCCGCTGGTCTATTCGGGCAGCTTTGCCTCACCCTTTGACGACGAGCGGTTGGCTGAGCGCACCGTCGTCGTCTCGTCCCTGTCGAAATCCCATGCTGCCCCGGGCTTCCGCGCAGGCTGGTCGGTCTCGCCGCTCTGGTTCGCGGACGCGGCACAATCCGTCAGCGAAGCCGTGCTGTTCGGGAACCAGCCCTTCATCGCCGATATGGTAGAGGCGGCGCTGAAATCGGACGAAGACCCGGCCGCCGAAATGGGCGCCAACTACCAGCGCCGCATCGACGCGCTGAAGTCGGGCTTCGACGGCACGTCGCTGAAACCCCTCGTGCCGGAAGCGGGCATGTTCATGCTGGTTGACGTCTCTGCCGCTGGCATGGATGGCGAAAGCTTTGCTCGCAAAGCTTTGGACCACGGCGTCTCCGTCATGCCCGGTTCATCCTTCGGGTCTCAAGCGAAGGACTTCATCCGCCTCAGCCTGACGGTGCTGGAAGATGATCTGCGAGAAGCGGCGCGGCGGCTCGGTGAAGTGACATAGCGTGTCTTGCCAGCCGCGGTGATTCGCACTATATCCAAATCAACATCTCGGACATTTGTCAGAGTGGGCTCCCCGGAGACCCGCTCTTTTTTATGTCCGGATGACAATCGAATTTCCGATCCGGAGACCACCTTGTCCGACGACATGCTAGCACTGACCGACGCCGACCGCGCCGATGCCCGCCTCGTGAAGGAGGAAGGGTTGGACGCGAAGGTGGCGCATGTCGTGGCGCCGGTGGTCGAGGACATGGGCTTCCGCTTGGTCCGCGTGCGCATGTACGACCACAACGGTCTCACCATGCAAATCTTCGCCGAACGCCCCGACGGCACCATGTCGGTCAACGAGTGCGAGGCCCTATCCCACGCCTTGTCTCCGGTGCTCGACGTGGAAGATCCGGTGCCGCAAGCCTACAATCTGGAAGTGTCGTCCCCAGGCATCGACCGCCCTCTGGTGCGTCGCTCCGATTTCGAGACTTGGGCAGGCCACATCGCCAAAGTGGAGACTGCCTATCTGATTGAGGGCCGCAAGCGTTTCCGCGGTCGGCTCATCGAAGTCGACGGCGACACATTCATCATGCAGCGCGACAATGCCGCGAAGGGCGAAGACACCCGTGCGGAGGTTCCGCTCGACGCCATCTCGTCCGCTAATCTGGTGCTCACCGACGACCTCATCCGCGAAGCGTTGAAACGCGACAAGGCACTTCGCGAAGCCAACAAGGATATCGACGTCCCCTCCGACGACAGTTGAGGGACGACGCACACCGAAATTTCGCCGACCCGATATCGGCAATTGAAGGGAGAAACCTCATGGCCGTTTCCGCCAACCGACTGGAACTGATGCAGATCGCCGATGCGGTCGCCCGCGAAAAAGCGATCGACAAGAAGATCGTACTCGACGCGATGGCCGATGCCATCGAGAAGGCGGCGAAAGCTCGCTACGGTCTGGAGACCAATATCCGCGCTGACATCAACGAGCAGACCGGCGAGATCAAACTGCAGCGTCTGCTTGAAGTGGTGGAGAAGGTCGAAGACCCCGACACGCAGATCGCGCTGGTGGATGCCAAGCACAAGAACGAGGCCGCCGAAATCGGTGTGCATATCGGTGAGCTGCTGCCGCCGATGGATTTCGGCCGCGTCGCCGCACAGTCCGCCAAGCAAGTGATTGTGCAGAAGGTGCGCGACGCCGAGCGCGACCGCCAGTTCGATGAATTCAAGGACCGCGTGGGCGAGATCATCAACGGCACGGTGAAGCGCGTCGAGTATGGTAACGTCATCGTCGATCTCGGTCGTGCAGAAGCCATCATCCGCCGCGACGAGCTGATCCCCCGCGAGATGTACCGCTATGGCGACCGCGTCCGCGCCTACATTTACGACGTGCGCCGCGAGCAGCGCGGCCCGCAGATCTTCCTGTCCCGCACCCATCCGCAGTTCATGGCGAAACTGTTCCAGATGGAGGTGCCGGAAATCTATGATGGTGTCATCGAAATCCGCGCCGTTGCCCGCGACCCGGGCTCGCGCGCGAAGATCGCCGTCATCTCCAATGACAGCGGCATCGACCCTGTGGGCGCCTGTGTCGGTATGCGCGGTTCGCGCGTGCAGGCTGTTGTCGGCGAATTGCAGGGCGAGAAGATCGACATTATCCCGTGGTCTGAAGAGGCGGCCGGCTTCATCGTCAACGCGCAGCAGCCGGCGGAACTCGCGAAGGTGGTGCTCGATGAGGACAATGCTCGCATCGAGGTCGTTGTGCCAGACGAGCAGCTGTCGCTCGCCATCGGTCGCCGCGGCCAGAACGTGCGTCTCGCTTCGCAGCTTACCGGTTGGGAT